>NZ_JACOOP010000001.1:0-144896 GCF_014287725.1 Clostridium sp. NSJ-49
GTATATGCTATTAGTTTTATCCAAAGGAGCAAAAATGATACTGAAAAATTTGAGTGATATAAAAAATCTTGGCCATAAAGGCCTTGATATATAAGGGTTAAGAAATATGATTAACCCTAAAATTGTAAATTATTACGAGGTGAAGAAATGTGGCAAGATGTACTTATGATAATAGCGATAGGGTTATCTGTATATAGCATATATGATTTTGGTTCTATGATAATTAAAAAGATTATAAATAATACAAAAATATCTAAAAAGATATATAGTTTTAAAGGTAAAATTAGATATTATCCTTTACTTGGATTAATTATATTTATGAGTAATTTAATTGGATTAACCAAAAAAAGTGATGAGGAAATAATTATTAGTAAATATATGTTAAGTGTAATGGTACAGAAACTTTATAGTAAATCTGGAACTTTAAATAAGCTGACTATAGGTATTTTGAGTCTTTTTTTAATAATAAATTTTATTTTAAGTATACTTGTAAAACCTATTATGTATGAAGAAGGAATTGTATGTTATGATGGAAATTTTTTATCATGGGATAAGATAAAATCAATAACTACCGTACAAAATCAGATAGGTAGTAGAAAGTTTATAGTTATTAATACGGCTAATAAAGAAATATACCTTAGAGTAGCTAATAGTGAGAGTAATAAAGTAAAAGAAATAATATTTAATAAAACTGGTATAGTAAATAAGGAAATAGTAACAGAATTTAATTAGGATTGATAATACATACATAAAAGCAATTGTTATATAGATAACAATTGCTTTTGTGCTTAAAAAGTAAAAAAAGGATAAAAAGGAAATGATAAATAAAAATACTCGTAAATACAAAGGTTTTACAAAGGGGGAGAAGTATTTAAAAATAAAATTCAAAAATTACCATGAAAAAGATTGACAAAAAATAAACAATAGAATAAAATAAAGACATAGGAGATGTTAAAAAAATAACAAACACAGTATAAGTTAAATAACTAAAATAAGTAAATAAGTAAAATTCATATATATTTAGGAGGAAATAGAATGATAGTAACAAATGCTCAAGAGTTAACAAAAAGAATTGAAGAATTAAGAAAGGCTCAAAGAGAATTTTCAAAATTTAATCAAGAACAAGTTGATGAAATTTTTAGACAAGCAGCTTTAGCAGCTAACCATAATAGAATTAAATTAGCGAAGATGGCTGTTGAAGAAACAGGAATGGGAATAGTTGAAGACAAAGTAATTAAAAATAACTTTGCAGCTGAATATATATATAATCAATATAAAAACTTAAAAACTTGTGGGGTTTTAGAAGAAGATAAAACAAATGGTATTACTAAAATCGCTGAGCCAATCGGAGTTATTGCAGCAATAGTTCCAACAACAAACCCAACATCAACAGCGATATTTAAGTGTTTAATAGCCTTAAAAACTAGAAATGCAATAATAATATCACCACATCCAAGAGCTAAAAAAGCGACAATTGAAGCAGCTAGAATAGTATTAGATGCAGCGGTAAAAGCTGGAGCTCCAGAAGGAATAATTGGATGGATAGATGAACCATCAGTTGAATTATCACAAAATGTTATGAGAGAGTCAGATATAATTCTTGCAACAGGTGGGCCAGCAATGGTTAAAGCTGCTTACTCATCAGGAAGACCAGCTTTAGGTGTTGGAGCAGGTAATACACCAGCAATTATAGATGAAAGTGCACATATTAAAATGGCTGTAAATTCAATTTTATTATCAAAAACATTTGATAACGGAGTTATTTGTGCATCAGAACAATCAATAATAGTTTTAGAACAAGTTTATAATGAAGTGAGAACTGAATTAGCTGAAAGAGGAGCGTATATCCTTAAAGGTGAAGAAAGAGATAAAGTAAGAAAAGTTATTTTAAATGAAAGAGGCGGCTTAAATGCTGATATAGTTGGACAAACTGCTCATAAGATAGCAACAATGGCTGGTGTTGATGTTCCAGAAACAACTAAAGTATTAGTTGGAGAAGTTACATCTGTTGAATTAGAAGAACCATTCTCTCATGAAAAATTATCTCCAGTTTTAGCTATGTACAAGGCTACTACATTTGAAGAAGCTTTAGATAAGGCTGATAGATTAATTGAATTAGGTGGTATGGGACATACTTCAATCCTTTATACAGATCAAATAATAAATAGAGATAGAGTATTAGTATTTGGCGAAAGAATGAAAACTGCTAGAACTTTAATAAATATGCCAGCAGCTCAAGGGGCAATCGGAGATTTATATAACTTCAAATTAGCACCATCATTAACATTAGGATGCGGTTCTTGGGGTGGAAACTCAGTTTCAGAAAATGTTGGTCCTAAGCATTTAATAAACGTTAAGAGTATAGCTGAAAGGAGAGAAAATATGCTTTGGTTTAGAGTTCCAGAAAAAACTTACTTCAAATACGGATGTTTACCAGTTGCTTTACAAGAATTAGGAGAGATGGGTAAAAAGAAAGCTTTCATAGTAACAGATAGAGTGTTATTTGAATTAGGATATACAAATAAAGTTACTGAAATATTAGAAGCGAATGGAATTCAATATAAAATATTCTCTGATGTTGAGCCAGACCCAACTTTAAGATGTGCTAGAGCTGGAGCAGCAGAAATGACAAGCTTCCAACCAGATGTTGTTATTTCATTAGGTGGTGGATCAGCTATGGATGCTGCAAAGATTATGTGGGTTATGTATGAACATCCAGAAGTTAACTTCCATGATTTGGCTATGACATTTATGGATATCAGAAAGAGAATATACAAATTCCCAACAATGGGACAAAAAGCAATGATGGTTGCTATAGCAACTTCAGCTGGTACTGGATCAGAAGTAACACCGTTCGCAGTAATAACTGATGAAGAAACTGGAGTTAAATATCCATTAGCTGACTATGAATTAACACCTGATATGGCTATAGTTGATGCTGAATTAATGATGACATCACCAAAAGGGTTAACAGCTTGTGCTGGTATAGATGTATTAGTTCATTCAATTGAAGCTTACGTTTCAATTATGGCTTCAGAATATACTAATGGATTAGCGTTAGAAGCAATAAGATTAGTATTTAAATATTTACCAGATGCTTATAACGAGGGAACTACTAATGTTAAAGCTAGAGAAAAGATGGCCCATGCTTCATGTATGGCAGGTATGGCATTTAGTAATGCATTCTTAGGAATTAATCACTCAATGGCTCATAAGCTAGGTGCATTCCATCACTTACCACACGGTATGGCTAATGCTTTAGTTATGAAAGAAGTTATCAAATTTAATGCTACTGATGCACCAACTAAGCAAGCAGCATTTGCTCAATATAAGTATCCAAATGCAGCATGGAGATACGCAAGAATTGCTGATCACTTAGGATTAGGCGGAAATACTGAAGCTGAAAAAGTTGAATTATTATTAAAGGCAATAGACGAATTACAAGCAAAGGTTAATATGCCAAAGACAATTCAAGAAGCTGGAGTAAGTGAAGTTAAATTTATGGAAACATTAGATGAAATGGTAGAGCAAGCATTTGATGATCAATGTACAGGT
This sequence comes from Clostridium sp. NSJ-49, assembly GCF_014287725.1. Classification (NCBI taxonomy): domain Bacteria; kingdom Bacillati; phylum Bacillota; class Clostridia; order Eubacteriales; family Clostridiaceae; genus Clostridium; species Clostridium sp. NSJ-49. Next base: position 3,556 of record NZ_JACOOP010000001.1, read on the forward strand.
GCAAATCCAAGATATCCATTAATGAGTGAGTTAAAAGAAATGTATATTACTTCATATTATGGAGAAAAGGCTAATGTTATGGCAGAAGCAGCAGTAGAAAATACAAAGAAAAAAGAAAAGAAACAAAAATAGTACTTTATAAATAATGATGTAAAAAATTTATTACTTTCAATAGGGATCTTAGTAGAAATGCTAAGGTCCTATTTTTATTGTAAAAGAATAGAGGTTACATATAGTAATTAATGAAAGTTATGAAAATAAAGAGAGATTATTCAATGTTAAACAGGAATCTACTATTAAGATAATAGCAGCTTTATGGTATAAATGTAATTGGCTATGTTAAGTGAAGTAAAAGTACTTTACTAATAAAATATTGGACAAGTATTATGTTGTTCGAAAAAATAAAAAGGGGTGGTACAATGAAAAATAAACTTATAGCCGCGATTATATCGATTTGTATAATAGGGGGATTGGGTGCTGCTATTGTATTAGGTTCAAAGGTTGATGATTCAAGCAATTTAGCTGATAAAAAAGTTATTCAAGAGAAAAGTATAGAAGAAAATAATTCGATAGAAAAAGATGATGATAAATCTCAAGAAAACGTAGAGGTTGAAAGCGTAGAAATTACCAATGATAGTGATGTCCAAACTGCAATGATAGAAAATTCGCAGCCAATCCAAAATTATGTAGAAAAAGAAATGGAAGCATCTAATGATGCTATAGAGAATTATACTGAGGAATCCACACAAGTAGTAGAATCAGAGCAGAATAGTATTGAATTCTCTGAACCAAACATTGAAACACAAACTCCAAGCTACTCTTCTGATTTTATGGCTGAAGTAGAAAGTATGATTTTTAATAAAGTGAATGAAGAAAGAAGTAAAAATGGACTTGCTCCACTAGCTTATAATAGTACGATGGAGCGTTATGCAAGAATAAAATCTCAAGATATGGGAGATAGGGGATACTTTGACCATAATAATCCAGAAGGTGAACTTATAACAGCTCAAATGCAAAGGGATGGTGTAAGTTATAGTTCGTGGGGAGAAAATATAGCTTATATAGGTGGCGTTTCTGATGCAGCTACATTAGCTAATCAATTTATGACTAACTGGATGAATTCATCAGGTCATAGAGCTAATATATTATCAACTAATTTTACTTCTATTGGAGTAGGGGTATATAAGATTGGTAATACAGTTTATGCAACACAAGAGTTTTATAGATAGATAAATATTAACTTTAATTATTTAAGGAGCTATACATTTTGTAATAGCTCCTATTTTTTATTATAGATTTTAATATATAATATAAATTATGTTATACTTTTGTGATGATAGGAGTTTAAAATTTTTAATTTAAATAAATTTGAGGTGTTAGAATGAAACCGTTAGCGGATTTAGTTAGGCCAAAAAAGTTAAGTGAGGTTTATGGACAACAACATATATTGGGTGAAAACAAAATTTTAGATAGAATAGTAAAAAGTGGACGTATTTCTAATATGATTTTCTATGGGCCACCAGGTGTTGGGAAAACTACAGTAGCCAATATTATAGCAGAGAAAGCTGGTAAAAGGTTTTATAAATTAAATGCTACAAATGCATCCTTGAAGGATATTCAAGATATAACAAAAGAATTGGATACATTCATGGGGATAAATGGAGTGCTTTTATATTTAGATGAGATACAAAACTTTAATAAGAAGCAACAACAATCCTTATTAGAGTATATAGAGGATGGAAGAATTACCCTTATTGCATCAACAACAGAAAATCCGTATTTTTACATATTTAAAGCGTTGTTGTCTAGATCGACTATCTTTGAATTTAAACCTTTAAGTGAAGAGGATATCAAAAAAGCTATAAATAGAGCTATAGATATTAAAATTAAAGATTATAGCGAAATAAAGTTGGAAGTTACAGATGAGGCGAAGATGTACCTTGCATCATATTGTAATGGTGATGTTAGAAAAGCTTTAAATGGGTTAGAAGTAGCTCTCAATTCTACTAAACCTAATGAAGATAAGGTTATATTAATAGATATTGATGTAGTTAAAGATTCTACACAAAATAAAGTTATATCCTATGATATGGATGGAGATGCTCATTATGATGTTTTAAGTGCTTTTCAGAAATCAATTAGAGGTAGTGATCCAGATGCAGCTATTCATTATTTAGCTAGATTAGTTAAAGCAGGTGATTTGATTTCTATTTGTAGAAGGCTTCAAGTTATAGCATCTGAGGATATAGGGCTTGCTTATCCACAAGCAGCTTTAATTGTAAAATCATTAGTAGATTCAGCAAGGGAGCTAGGTTTTCCAGAAGCCAGAATACCATTAGCTGAAGCAACTATACTTTTGGCAACAAGTCCTAAATCAAATTCGGCGTATTTGGCATTAGATGCTGCACTTAGAGATTTAGAAGATATTACTATAGGGGATATACCTATGCATTTGAAGGATGCTCATTATAGTGGGGCTTCTAAGTTGGGGAGAGGGTTAGAGTATAAATATCCTCATAATTATCCTAAGCATTATGTAGAACAACAATATCTTCCTGATAACATTAAAGATAGAAGCTATTACAAATATGGAGATAATAAATTTGAAAAAGCTACTAAAGATTATTGGAGAGCGATTAAGGAAAAATAATGGCTATAGATTAATAAAATAAGCATTTTTTATATTTAAAATAAAAGTTTTGACAAAAAAAGTATATGAAAAACTTATTATTAATTAAAAATTTAAAAAACTAATTAGTATAGTTGACAAAAGCAGAGTAAGTTAGTATGATATAAATATAAAGCAGAGCAAAAGAGTCAGAATAAGGGGTGAGAAAATGAAACTATCTACAAAAGGAAGATATGGAGTAAAAGCTATGGTAGAACTTGCTATAAACCATGGTAAATCCCCTCTATCAATAAAAACTATTTCTCAGAGACAAGGTATTTCTGAATATTATTTAGAACAACTTTTTTCTCCTTTGAGAAAGGCAAAGCTTATAAATAGTATAAGAGGTGCTCAAGGGGGGTACGTCCTTGGGAGGGAGCCAAAAGACATAAAAGTTTCTGATATAATGTATGTTCTTGAGGGACCTATAGAAATTGCTGATTGTATTGAAGGGGTATCTTGTGATAACATTGATTGTTGTGCTACAAGGCTTTTATGGACAAAGATTAAAAATAGTATAGATGAAGTTATGGAAAACATAACATTACAAGATATAGTAGATGACTACAATAGAATAAAAGAAAAGAATGAAACTTTAGTTTTAAAGAGGAGTGAACAGTAAATGAGAACAGTATATATGGATTATGCGGCTACTACATATGTTAAGCCAGAGGTTTTAGAAGAAATGATGCCATATTTTACTCAAAAATTTGGAAATCCATCATCTTTTTATGGGATTTCAAGAGAAACGAAGATGGCTATAGATAAGGCTAGAGGTCAAGTGGCTAAAGCTCTTAATTGTGATGTTAATGAGGTTTACTTTACAGGAGGTGGATCTGAAGCAGATAACTGGGCGATAAAAGGAATTGCTTCAGCACATAGAAAAAAAGGTAATCATATAATAACTACAAAGATAGAACATCATGCTGTTCTTCACACTTGTGAATATTTAGAGAAAAATGGTTTTGATGTAACATATTTAGATGTAAATGAAGAAGGATTTATAGATTTAGAAGAATTAAAAAATGCAATAACTGATAAAACTATTTTAGTATCAATTATGTTTGCTAATAATGAAATTGGAACTATTCAACCTATAAAGGAAATAGGTCAAATCTGTAGAGAAAGAAAGGTATTCTTCCATACGGATGCAGTTCAAGCAGTAGGAAATATCCCTGTTGATGTTAAAGAAATGAATATAGACTTATTATCTTTAGCAGGACATAAGATATACGGTCCTAAAGGTATAGGTGCATTATACATAAGAAAAGGAATAAAGATTGACAACTTAATCCATGGCGGTGGGCAAGAAAGAGCTAGAAGAGCTGGTACTGAAAATATTGCTTCTGTAGTAGGATTAGGAAAAGCTATAGAGTTAGCAACTGAAGATTTACAATGTCATATGGAGAAATTATCTTCATTAAGAGATAAACTAATAGACGGAATATTAGAAAAAGTTCCATATTCATATTTAAATGGACCAAGAGGAGATAAAAGATTACCTGGTAATGTAAATGTAAGATTTGAATTTATAGAAGGTGAATCTATACTTTTATCTCTAGATTTTGAGGGTGTATGTGCATCAAGTGGAAGTGCTTGTACTTCAGGATCATTAGATCCATCGCATGTATTATTAGCGATAGGATTACCACATGAAAAAGCTCATGGATCATTAAGATTAACTTTAGGAGATGGATCAACAGAAGAGGATGTTGATTATGTTATTGAGGTATTACCTGGAATTATAGAAAGAATTAGAAATATGTCACCATTATGGAGTGATTTTGTGAAGAAGGGAGAAAAATAATATGATATATACAGATAAGGTTATGGACCATTTTAGAAATCCAAGAAATGTAGGAGAAATTGAAGACGCAAATGGTATTGGAGAAGTAGGAAATGCTAAGTGCGGAGATATAATGAGAGTTTACTTAAAGGTTGAAGATAATATAATAAAAGATGTTAAGTTCCAAACTTTTGGCTGTGGATCTGCTATAGCTTCATCTTCAATGGCAACTGAAATGATTAAAGGTAAAACTTTAGAAGAAGCTTGGGAACTTTCAAACAAGGCTGTTGCTGAAGCGTTAGATGGACTTCCACCAGTTAAGATGCACTGTTCAGTGTTAGCTGAAGAAGCTATTCATAAAGCTATAAATGACTACAGAAAAAATGCTGGATTAAGCACAGAAGGATGGGAATTTGAAGAAACAGATCACGATGAATTACATGATGCTGTTCATGGTCATGAATAAAATTTAAGGTGTGAGTTAATGAAAAAGAAAGTAGTTATAGGTATGAGCGGCGGAGTAGATAGTTCCGTTGCTGCTTACCTTTTAAAAGAGCAAGGTTATGATGTTATTGGTGTAACAATGCAAATATGGCAAGAAGATAATGAGTATACAGAGAGAGAAGGTGGATGCTGTTCACTTTCTGCTGTTGATGATGCAAGAAGAGTTGCGGATAAAATAGGTATTCCTTTCTATGTAATGAACTTTAGAGATAGTTTTAAGGAAAAAGTTATTGATTATTTCGTTCAAGAATATATAGATGGAAAGACTCCTAATCCTTGTATAGCTTGTAATAAACATTTGAAATTTGATGAGTTATTAAGAAAAGCAAAAGGGATTGGTGCTGATTATGTAGCAACAGGTCATTATGCAAAGATAGAAGAGAAAGATGGAAGGTATCTTTTAATTCGTTCTGATGATGATAGAAAAGATCAAACATATGCATTATATAATTTTACTCAAGATCAATTAGCACATACATTAATGCCTTGTGGAGAATATACAAAAGACAGAATTAGAGAGATTGCTAAAGAAATCGGATTAGCGGTACATAATAAAAAGGATAGTGAAGAAATATGTTTTATTCCAGACAATAATCACGGACGATATATTTCAGAAGCTAGACCTTTAGAGGTTGTTCCAGGAAATTTTGTTGATAAGAATGGTAATATATTAGGTAAACATAAAGGTATAGTTTATTATACTATAGGTCAAAGAAAAGGGTTAGGAATAGCACTTGGAAGACCGGTTTTTGTAACTGATATAAATCCACAAACTAATGAAGTAGTTCTAGGACCAGAGATAGATATATTTAAAACAGATCTTGTTGCCAAAGATGTTAATTTTATTCCTTTTGATAAATTAGAGGGCGAACTAACTGTTGAAGCGAAGGTTAGATATTCAGGAAGACCAGCAGAAGCCGTTATATCACAATTAGAAGGTAATAGGGTTAAAGTTAGCTTTAAAGATAAACAAAGAGCTATAACTAAAGGTCAATCTGTTGTTTTCTATCAAGGTAATATAGTTGTTGGTGGTGGAATAATAGAAGAGATTCTATAATACATTTAGCTTGTAAGAAGTCATTTTATATGACTTCTTTTTTTATTAGAAAAAATAGCTAGTTGTTAGTAATAATATTATTTAGATAAGGCAATAATAAAAAAATAATATTTAAAAGGAGAAAATCTATGTTTAAAACTAGAGATTTTTATTTGATGAAAGTCTATGATACAAATGGAAAGTATCTAGGGGAAATAAGTGATATAGCTATAGATTTTTATGAGGGCAGTATTATAGGTTTTATTATCTCAAGTTTATCTATTTTTAGTAAAAAGAATTTTATTAAAAAAGAAAGTATACTCTCTTTAGAGGATGTACTTATAGTTTCTTCTATTGAAAGTTATAAAGGTCTAACATTTAATAATATTAAATTTATGGATGTTATAGATAATAAAAATGTTATGAAGGGTGTTTTGGAGGATCTTATAATAGATAAGGATACATTTACTGTTAAAGGTATGATAATAAGCTCTGGAGTTATAGATACAATGTTTAAAGGGAAAGAAATCATTTTATCTAGTGGATGTGTTTTATGCGAAAAATTTATTCTCTATAAAGGGAAGGACTATATTAGGCTTAAAACATTACCTCATAACTTAGGAGGAATAATATCGTGATTAAAAGAAAATATAAATCTATATTAATAAAAATATGTATAGTACTTATTTTTATATTACTTTTATCAATTTATTTTTTTTATGATCCAGTACGTTCTGTTGTAAATTTAATATTAATATCTTTTATTATAGCTTATGCAATAAAGCCTCTAAGAAACTATTTCTGTGATAAGTTTAAAATTTCTAAAAGAATATCATCTTTAATTATAATTATCTTATCCATAGGTTTATTTACTACTATAATATATTTTATAGTTCCTACTATAATTTATGAAAGTGGAAATTTTGGAGTTATGTTAGATAATGTTGAATTGTATTTAATGAATATGGCTAATAAACTTAATTTAAGTGATTTGAGTTTATTTGAAACTGCATACATTCAAATAAATGAAAAAATAAATTTGTTTTTAGCATCTTTATCAGGAAATTTAATAGACAATATAGCTTCTATTTTAGAAAATTTAGTTGGATTTGCTATAGTTCCTGTAGTGGCATATTATTTTTTGGCTGATGGGGAGCTTATATATAACAAATTGTTATTAATATTCCCAACAGATAAAAGGATATTAATTAGAAAAATAAATGGTAATATTGACAAGGTTCTAAGTAGGTATATTATCAGTCAGTTATTATTATCAGGAATTATTGGTGTGCTAACTTTTATAATGTTAATAATCTTAGGAATAAAATTGCCACTTATATTAGCTATACTTAATGCAATAGCTAATATCATCCCTTATTTCGGCCCAATTATAGGGGGAGCTCCTATAGTATTTATAGCATTAATGCAATCACCTACAAAAGCTATATTAGCTCTAATAGGCGCATTTGTAATTCAACAGATTGAAGGAGATTTGCTTGCGCCTAAAATTACTGGGGTATGTATAAATTTTCATCCTATAATCATTATTATATTGCTTATATTAGGTGGTAAAATTGGAGGAGCTGCTGGAATGATCTTAGCTGTTCCTATATTGGTTATAATAAAAGTGATATATGATGATATTAATTATTACTTATTTTAAGGATAAGAATTGACATAATGCTATAAATAAACTATAATTTGCCTAGGAATAAACAAATAAATATAAAAGACGATGAAAAGAATGAGTAGGTATGTAATAAATATAAAGAGAGGAAGTGGTTGGTGCAAACTTCTTATTTATCATATTGAAGCTATCTTGGAGTCTTTATGCTTTAAGTGATGTGCAATTTAGTACATAATTAGGGTGGTACCGCGGAATTCAAGTTTTCGTCCCTTGTTTTTAGGGATGAAGACTTTTTTATTTTATAAAATTATAATAATAGTAAAAATGGAGGAAATTATATGCAATTCATAGGAGCAAATGATTTAAGAGAGCAATTTTTAAAGTTCTTTGAATCTAAAGAACACTTAAGAATGGAAAGTTTTCCATTAGTACCTAAGAACGATAATAGTTTATTATTGATTAATGCTGGTATGGCACCGCTTAAGCCATATTTTACAGGTATACAAACCCCACCAAGTAAGAGAGTAACTACATGTCAAAAGTGTATAAGAACCGGTGATATTGAAAATGTTGGTAAGACATCAAGACACGGTACTTTCTTTGAAATGTTAGGAAATTTCTCCTTTGGAGACTATTTTAAAAATGAAATTATTCCATGGTCATGGGAATTTGTAACTGAAGTTTTAAAGTTACCTAAAGAAAAACTATACGTAACTATTTATTTAGAAGATGATGAAGCTTATGATATTTGGACTTCTAAAACTGATATAGACCCAAATAGAATTTTTAGATTAGGTAAGGATGATAACTTCTGGGAAGTTGGAACTGTTGGACCATGTGGGCCTTGTACTGAAATACATTTTGATAGAGGTGTAGACGTAGCACCAGTTACAAATGTTGAAGATTTCGTAGCTGCATCTGATGCAGATAGAATAGTTGAATTCTGGAACCTAGTATTTATTCAATTTGATAAACAAGAAGATGGAAGCTATGCTCCATTAAAGAATAAAAATATAGATACAGGTATGGGATTAGAAAGAATTGCAACTATAATGCAAGGTGTTGATAACATATTTGAAATAGATACAGTTAAAAATATACTAAATAGAGTATCTAAGCTATCTGGTGTTGAATACGGAAAAGAAAGTAACACTGATGTATCTTTAAGAATTATAACAGATCACGTTAAAGCTGTTACAATGCTTATATCTGATGGTGTTCAACCAAGTAATGAAGGTAGAGGTTATGTTTTAAGAAGATTACTTAGAAGAGCTGCTAGACATGGAAGACTTATCGGAATTAAAGGCTTATTCCTAAAGGAAGTTGTAGATGCTGTAATAGAAAATTACGGTGGATCATATCCTCAACTAGTAGAAAATAAAGAGTATATTACGAAGATAATAACTTTAGAAGAAGAAAGATTTAATGAGACAATTGATGCTGGTATGAATATATTATCAGGTTATATTGCGGAGTTAGAAGAGATAGGAACTAAAGTTTTAAGTGGTGAAAAAGCATTTAAGCTTTATGATACTTATGGATTCCCTATAGAATTAACAGAAGAGATTTTAGAAGAAAAAGAGATGACTGTTGATTCAGAAGAGTTTAAGAAGGAAATGGAAGCTCAAAGAGAAAGAGCTAGAAGTGCAAGAGGCGAAACTTCGTATATGGGAAGTGAAGAAGTTCCAATAAATAAAGTTAAAGCAGATGTAGAAACTGAATTTATTGGATATACTGATACTATAGGAACAGGAAAAGTTGTAGTTCTAGCAACAGATGAAGAGTTTGTTGAAGAATTATCAGAAGGAAATAAAGGTTATATTCTAACAGATAAAACTCCTTTTTATGCAGAAATGGGTGGTCAAATAGGTGACACAGGTATAATAGAAGGAGAAAATGGAACAGCATTAGTTTATAATACTAAGAAAAATGTTGGTGGAAAAACTATTCATTATGTTGAAGTTAAAAATGGAACTATAAAAATTAATGATGTTGTAACTTTAAAGGTTGATAAGGTTAGAAGAAATAGTGTTTGTAAAAACCATACTGCAACTCACATGTTACAAGCAGCTTTAAAGGAAATAGTAGGATCACATATACATCAAGCAGGTTCATATGTTGATAATGAAAGATTAAGATTTGACTTTACTCACTTCCAAGGGTTAACAATTGAAGAAATTGAAAAAGTTGAAGATTTAGTTAATGAAAAGATAATGGAAGTTGATTCTGTATGCACTAAGTTAATGACAATTGACGAAGCTAAAGCATCAGGTGCAACTGCACTGTTTGATGAAAAGTATGGAGATAAGGTAAGAGTTGTATCAGCTGGTGAGTTCTCAAAAGAATTATGTGGTGGTACTCATGTTAGTAATGTTGGGGAGATTGGTTTCTTTAAAATTATATCTGAGACTGGTGTTGCAGCTGGAATAAGAAGAATTGAAGCTTTAACAGGTAAAAATGCTATAAGATATATGGAAGAAAAACAAAGACTATTAAAAGAAGCGTGTTCAACACTAAAATGTAATGAGAAAGATATCTTAAAGAAGATTGCATCGCAAGGAAATGAAATAAAGGAAAAAGATAAGGAAATAGCTGAATTAAAAGCTAAACTAACTTCAGGTGCAGAAGATGATATATTAAATTCTGCAAGAGATATATCTGGAATTAAAGCTATAGCTTATGGATTAGAAGGCGTTGATGGAAATGCTTTAAGAGATTTAGCTGATAAAATTAGAAGTAAGATGAGTAGTGGTGTGGTAATCTTATTAAGTAATGGTGGAGATAAGGTTAATTTAGTGGCTATGGCAACTAAAGATGTATTAGCTAATGGAATCCATTGTGGAAAGATTATAAAAGAAGTTGCAGCTGTTGTTGGTGGCGGCGGTGGAGGAAGACCGGATATGGCTCAAGCTGGTGGTAAGAATCCAAGTAATATTTCACAAGCTATCGAAGTTGCTTACGAAGTAATAGAAAATTTAGTTAAGTAAAATAGTATACTTTTATAAAGTTTTGTTATATAATTAAGTTAACAATATTTGAATAAATAATCTAAAAGTGATAATACTATTAATAGTTGTAAAAAACGTAAGGGGGTGAGCTGCAAATAAGCAGCACAGTATGGAAAACAATCTTGACAGAACAATGCAATTCAACTTAGGTGTTGATAAAGAAGATTTAACAAAGTCTATATTAACAGATGTATATAAGGCATTAAAAGAAAAAGGCTATAATCCTGTAAATCAATTAGTTGGATATTTAATTTCAGGAGACCCTTCTTACATTACAAGTTACAACGGAGCAAGGGCTTTACTTAGAAAGCTTGAAAGAGATGAAATACTAGAAGAAGTAATAAAATCTTATTTAGAAATAAAGTAGAAAGTGCCCGTTAATCGGGCACTTTTAATTTAAGGAGTTTTTAATGAGAATATTAGGGCTAGATGTTGGTTCAAAGACTATAGGAGTAGCTTTAAGTGATCCCCTAGGATGGACAGCACAAGGAATTACAACTATTAGAAGGACAAAAAAAGAACAAGATATAGAAGAAGTTCATAAGATATGTAAGGAATATGGTGTAGAAACTATAGTTATTGGATTACCTAAAAATATGAATGGAACTATAGGAGAGTCTGGGGAGAGAGTTATTGCTCTAGCAGAAGTAATTAAAGAGAAAACTGGCTTGCCTATAGAAATGTGGGATGAAAGACTAACTACTGTTGCTGCACATAGAGCAATGCTAGAAGCAGATCTTTCAAGAGGAAAGAGAAAAAAGATTGTTGATAAGATAGCTGCAATATACATACTTCAAGGTTATCTTGACAAGTTAAGACTTAGTAAATAAAAAAATGACAATACATTAAAATAAAATTTAAAATGATTCAAAGGAGAAAAAAATGGAAAAAGAATTAGAAAACATTAAATTATACGATGAAGATGGAAATGAAATAAACTTAAAGGTAATAGCTTTTTTTGATGTGGTTAATCCAGATAACGATGAGAAATGTGAATATGTTATAGTAGAAGATGAAGCATATCCAGATGAAAATCCATTTGCTTTAAAAGTAACTAAGGATGAAGATGGAGAAGAAGCTTTTGAACTAATAGATAATGAAGTAGAACTAGCAGCTGTAGAAGAAGCATATAATACTATTTTTATTGATGAATAAATATATGAAGAGGTGTTATGATGGGAGGAATAAGTATTAATATAAATGAACTAAAAGAAAATTTAAAGGAAAAGGGATATAAATTAACGCCTCAAAGAAGAGCTATACTTGATATAATAATAGAAAAAGAAGGTCAACATTTAACTGCAGAAGAGATTTATGATGAAGTAAAGAAAAGATGTCCTGATATAGGTTTAGCAACAGTATACAGAACAGTATTACTTTTAGAAGAAGTTAATGTTATATATAAATTAGATTTAAATGATGGATGTAGTAGATATGAATTAGTTCATAGTGATGAGGAGCATAGACATCATCACTTAGTATGCAATAAGTGTAAAAGAGTTTATGAAGTTCAAGATGATTTATTAGAAGAACTTGAAGAAAGAATAGAAAAAACTTATAAATTCAAGATATTAGATCATAGTGTAAAGTTTTTTGGAATTTGTTCAGAGTGTTGCGACTGTAACGAAGACTTAAAATAAGGGGGAACTCTCGCTTAAAAGCGTGATTGATACATATACAAGAAAGAGATGAAGGAGGGGACATATGAAAAACGAAAAAGCTAAAGTTAAGATTATTCCTTTAGGCGGAGTAAACGAGATAGGAAAAAATTTAACAGCTATCGAATACAAAAATGATATTGTTATAATAGATTGTGGCTTAAGATTTCCAGATGAAGATATGTTTGGAATTGATTTAGTTATTCCAGATATAACATATCTTCTTAAAAATAGAGAAAGAGTTACAGGGATTTTTCTAACCCACGGGCACGAAGACCATATAGGAGCATTACCATACTTTTTAAAGCAATTAAATGTACCGGTATATGGAACAAAACTAACTTTAGGGATAGTAGAAACAAAGCTTAAGGAACATGGATTATTAAGCACAACAGAATTGATTAGGGTTAAACCTAGAGATGTCATAAGACTAAATTCTGTTTCAGTAGAATTTATCAAAACAAATCACTCTATAGCAGATTCAGTTGCTATAGCAATTCATACACCACTTGGAGTGGTGCTTCATACAGGAGACTTTAAGGTTGATTATACACCAATTGATGGTGAACCAATGGATTTTGCAAGGTTTGCAGAATTAGGTAAAAAGGGTGTACTTGTAATGATGGCAGACTCAACAAATGTTGAGAGACCTGGATATACTATGTCTGAAAAAGTGGTTGGTGAAAGTTTAGTTAAAATATTTGGTAAAGCTAAAGGAAGAATTATAATAGCAACTTTTGCTTCAAATATCCATAGAATTCAGCAAATAATAGAGGCCGGTAAAATTTACGGCAGAAAAGTTGCTGTTTCTGGAAGAAGTATGGAAAATAATATGCAAGTTGCTATGGATCTTGGTTATATAGATGTAGATAAAGAAACACTTATAGGTATAGATCATATTAACAAATATAATGATAATGAATTAGTTGTTATTACTACAGGAAGTCAAGGCGAGCCGATGTCAGCTCTTTCAAGAATGGCTTCATCAGATCATAGAAAAGTAAATATAAAACAAGGAGATACAGTAATTATATCTGCGACACCTATTCCAGGAAATGAAAAGCTTGTATCTAGAGTTATTAATCAGCTTTTCAAAAACGGTGCAGATGTTATTTATGAATCTTTAGCACAAATTCATGTATCAGGTCATGCTTATCAAGAAGAGTTAAAGTTAATGCAAGCATTAGTAAAACCAAAGTTCTTTATACCAGTTCATGGTGAATATAGACATTTAAAGAAGCATGGAGAGCTTGCTATGTCAGTAGGATTGCCAGAAAACAATCTTATTATTGCTGATATAGGAGATGTAATCGAGGTTACACGAAACTCTATAAAGAAAAATGGATCAGTGGCTGCAGGGCAAGTGTTTGTTGATGGATTAGGCGTTGGTGATGTTGGAAATATAGTTTTAAGAGATAGAAAACATTTATCTCAAGATGGTATTTTAACAGTAGTAGTAACATTATCAAAGGAAAATAAAGCAATTGTTGCAGGACCAGACATTATATCTAGAGGATTTGTTTATGTAAGGGAATCTGAACCATTGATGGATGAAGCGAGAGATATAGTTAAATCTATATTATTAGAGTGTGAAGAAAAGAAGATAAATGATTGGGCTACATTAAAGTCTAGAGTAAGAGATGAACTTAGAAGTTATCTATATGAAAAGACTAAGAGAAAACCGATGATTTTACCAATAATAATGGAAATATAACTGGAAGTTGACAAGAGGTCAAATAGATAGTAGAATAGCTTATAGATTTGGAAATTGGATACATGTGTATCCAATTTTCTTTTTGGGTAAAATATTTATAGGTTTACATTAAAGCAAAGATAATAATTTAAATAATTTGAAGTTACTCTTTTAAAACTTCTGACAATATAATTTAAAATTATTATTACAAATTTGGAGGAAATATATATGGAATTAATAAGTAGAGATGATATTAGAAATATAGCTATAATAGCTCACGTTGACCATGGTAAGACTACATTAGTTGATGCTATGTTTAAGGAAAGTCACGTATTTAGATCTAATGAAAAAGTTGATGAAAGAGTTATGGATTCAAATGATTTAGAAAAAGAAAGAGGTATAACAATCCTTTCTAAAAATACTGCAGTTATGTACAATGGAATAAAGATAAATATTGTAGATACTCCAGGGCATGCTGATTTCGGCGGAGAAGTAGAGCGTGTACTTGATATGGTAGACTCAGTTTTATTAGTAGTAGATTCATATGAAGGACCTATGCCACAAACAAAGTTCGTTTTAAAGAAAGCATTAGAATTAAAATTAAAACCAATCGTTGTTATAAATAAAATAGATAAACCGAATGCAAGACCAGAAGAGGTTATTGATGAAGTATTTGAGTTATTCTTAGAATTAGGTGCAGATGATGAGCAATTAGATTTCCCAATAATATACGCATCAGCAAGAGAAGGTTTTGCTAGATACAATGTTGAAGATACAAATATGGGAATGGAACCATTATTTAAGACTGTTATAGAAAATGTTGAATGTCCAAAAGGATATATTGATGGACCTTTCCAAATGCTTGTAACAAGTTTAGATACTAATGAGTACTTAGGGAAAATTGCTATAGGTAAAATCCACAGAGGAAAAGTAAGAAAAAATCAACAAGTTGCATTAGTAAGAAAAGATGGTACAACTTCTACTTATAAGGTATCAGGTGTATTTGGATATAATGGATTACAAAGAGAAGAGGTTCAAGAAGCATCTTTAGGAGATATAATTGCTTTAAGTGGTGTTGTTGATGCTAATATAGGTGAAACTATAGCAGATTCACAAAATCCAGAAGCTTTACCATACATAGAAATTGATGAGCCAACATTAAACATGAACTTTATGGTAAATGATTCACCATTTGCAGGTAGAGAAGGTGACTTCGTTACATCAAGACATTTAAGAGATAGATTAATGAAAGAGCTTGAAACAAATGTAAGTTTAAGAGTAAATGAGATAACTCCTGATTGCTTCGAAGTTTCAGGAAGAGGAGAATTACACTTATCTATACTTATAGAAACAATGAGAAGAGAAGGATTTGAGCTTCAAGTTTCTAAACCAAACGTTATATTTAAAACTATTGACGGTAAAAAGATGGAACCAATGGAATACTTAACTATAGATGTACCAGAAGAGTTCATGGGACCTGTTATGGAAAAGATGGGACCAAGAAAAGGTGAAATGGTTAATATGACATCAGCTGTAAATGGTTATACTAGATTAGAATTCAATATACCAGCTAGAGGTCTTATCGGATTCAGAAGTGAATTTATGACTGATACAAAAGGTAATGGTATAATGAACCACGTATTTAATGGATATGGTCCATATAAAGGAGATATTCCAACAAGAAGCAGAGGTTCAATAGTTTCATTTGAACAAGGGGAAGCAATTGCTTACGGATTATTTAATGCTCAAGAAAGAGGTAAGTTATTTATAACTCCTGGAACACCAGTATATGAAGGTATGATTGTTGGAGAGTGTTCAAGAGCAGAAGATATAGATATAAATGTATGTAAAGGGAAAAAGTTAACAAATACAAGAGCATCTGGTTCAGATGATGCAGTTAAACTTGTACCAGTTACTCAATTAACATTAGAACAATCATTAGAGTTTATAAATCATGATGAATTAGTTGAAGTTACTCCTGTTAGTGTAAGAATGAGAAAAAGAGCGTTAAATGCTGCTGAAAGAAAGAGATTAATAAGCAGAAGTAAAAAATAATAGCTAAATTTCTTTAAAATTTCATAAAAAAGTATTATAATAGTGAATAGCCTTTAGGGGCTATTTACTTATATATAGGGGGTATTTATGAATTTTAAATCTAAAAGGTTAATTAAGATTGCAATGGTAACAATCTTATGTTTTATTATCGTAGGTATAGTTGCATTTAAATCTGTAATAGATAAACCTTTAAAAATAGTTTCAGATTATCAGGTAACGATAGATGAAGGTGAAAGTTTTTATAGCTTATTAAATGAACTAAAATCAGAAGGCGTTATTAAAAATACAGTAATTATAAAAGCTTACACTAAAATTAATAGACTTAATTTAGATATTATACCTGGTCAGTACATAATGAATAAAGATATGTCTATTAAGGATATTATTGAACTATTAAAAAGAGAATCAGAAGATAGCTACATAAACTTTACAATACCTGAAGGTTTTACAATTGATGACATAGCAGAAAAATTAGAAAATGAGGGTATATGTAAAAGTGACCAGTTTATTAATGCTGTAAAAGAATATCCTCTACCATCATACATAAAAGAAAATAGTGAAAAAAGATATAACCTAGAAGGTTTCTTATTTCCAGATACATATAAATTTGAAAAAGGTATAAAACCAGAAGCGATAGTTCAAACTTTATTGAATAGATTTGATGAGGTTTGGAATGAAATAATAACAAACCTGGGTGTTGAAGTCAATAATGATGATATTGAAAACATAATTACTGTTGCATCAATGGTTGAAAAAGAGGCAAGAGTAGATGAAGAAAGAGCTACTATTGCATCAGTTATATACAATAGAATAAATGAAAATATGACATTGAGTATTGATGCAACTGTATTATATGCTCACGGATATCATAAGGATAAACTTTATTATAAAGATTTAGAGATAGATTCTTTATATAATACATATCTTTACAAAGGATTACCGATTGGACCAATAAGTAATCCAGGAGCACCGTCTATTATTGCAGCATTAAAGCCAGAAGATACAGATTATCTATTTTATGTTTTAGAAAGTGATAATAAGCATTATTTTACAAATAATGATGAAGATTTTATGAAGAAGCAAGAAGAACTTGGATATTAACTAGTAGGAGGAATATAATGAGTGGAATTACCTATGATTACATGGAAGGATATATAAGGTCATTAATACCTGAAAGTGAAGGCAAAATCAAAGAATTAGAAGATTTTGCTGAGGAAAATAAAGTTCCTATAGCACAGAAAGAAACAATAAAATTTCTTGAATTTATGGTAGGGATGAAAAAGCCTTTAAGAATATTAGAGCTTGGTACCGCTATAGGTTATTCTGCTATATTAATGTATGAAGCTGCAGGAACTAATCCACATATAACAACTATTGAGAGAAGCGAGGAAATGATTGGGTTCGCTAAGAAAAATATCGAAAGCTTTGGTTTAGAGAAGAATATAACTATTGAAGCTGGAGAGTGTTTAGATGTTTTAGAAAGACTAGAAGAGCCATATGACCTTATCTTTATGGATGCAGGGAAAGGTCATTATAACCATTTCCTTCCTCACTGTTTAAGACTTTTAAAAGAAGATGGAATTATTATAGCAGATAATGTGTTATTTAGAGGTATGGTTGCATCAGATGATTTAGTTAAACGTAGAAAAATAACTATAGTTAAAAGAATGAGAACATATTTAGAGATGGTTTCAAATGATAAAAATTTAGTAACATCAGTAATACCTATGGGAGATGGAATTGCTATTACTAGAAGGAGGTAAAAAATGAGAAAACCTGAAATACTAGCTCCGGCTGGTAATCTAGAAAAATTAAAAATTGCTGTAGACTATGGTGCAGACGCAGTTTACATAGGTGGAGGAAGGCTTAATCTTAGAGCTTTTTCAAATAATTTTACTACAGAACAAATAATCGAAGGTATAAAATATTGTCATGATAGAGGAAGAAAGTTATATGTAACTTTAAATGTTTTCCCAAGAAATCATGATTTAGAAGGGGCAGAAAGCTATATTAGAGAACTTTATGAAATAGGCGTAGATGCAGTAATTGTTGCAGACCCTTCGCTTGTGGCTATATGTAAAGAAGTAGCACCAGAACTTGAAATCCACTTAAGTACACAAGCTAATACTGTAAACTGGAGAGCTGTTAAGTTTTGGTATGAACTTGGAGTTAAAAGAATTGTTT
Source organism: Clostridium sp. NSJ-49 (assembly GCF_014287725.1). Taxonomy (NCBI): domain Bacteria; kingdom Bacillati; phylum Bacillota; class Clostridia; order Eubacteriales; family Clostridiaceae; genus Clostridium; species Clostridium sp. NSJ-49. Next base: position 21,775 of record NZ_JACOOP010000001.1, read on the forward strand.
TAGCAAGAGAGTTAACATTTAAGGAAATAAAGACTATTACATCTTATATGCCTAATGGATGTGATATTGAAGCCTTTGTTCATGGGTCTATGTGTGTAGCATATTCAGGAAGATGCTTAATATCTAATTATATGTTAGGTAGAGATGCGAACAAAGGGATATGCGGTAATGTTTGTAGATATAAATATTATTTAGTTGAAGAAACAAGACCAAATGAATACTATCCTGTGGTAGAAGATGATAATGGAACTTATATAATGAATTCTAAAGATTTATGTATGATCAAACATATACCAGAACTTATTGAAAGTGGAATTTATTCTTTTAAAATAGAAGGAAGAATGAAAAGTGAGTTTTATGTAGCTTCAGTTGTTAAAGCTTATAGAGAAGCTGTTGATTCATATTTAAAAAATCCATATGAATATGAATTTAAAGATGAATGGATGGATATCTTAACAAAAATAAGTCATAGAAAATACCATACAGGATTCTATCTTGGGATAAATGGTGAGGAAAATTATGATGAATCATCATATTTAAGAGATTATGATTTAGTAGGTATGGTAAAGGAATATGATGAAGAAACTGGGGTAGCAACAATACTTCAAAAAAATAGAGTTTTTGAAAATGATGAAGTTGAAGTTCTAAGAGCTGAAGATCCATACTTTAAAGTAACACTAACAGAAATGTTTGATATGGATAAGAACGTAAAGACTGATGTAGCTAATAGAGCACATATGATGTTTAAAGCTAAGGTTAATAAACCACTTAAGAAAAATGATATGCTAGTTAAAGCAAGTAAGAAACTTACTTTGTAGAATCATAGAGGAGGACTATTAATGAGAAGACCTGTGTTAATAGGGATTACTGGGGGAACAGGATCCGGAAAAAGTACTATAGCTGACGCGTTATATTCTACTTTTTCAGAAGATTGTATAGCGATGATACAACAAGATATGTATTATAAAGACCAAAGTCATTTATCAATGGAGGAAAGAGTTAAAACAAATTATGACCATCCAATGGCTTTTGACAATGATTTATTAGTTGAGCATTTAAAGTCACTTATAAATGGTGATTCTATTGAAAAACCAAGTTATGACTTTACTGTACATAATAGAGCAAAAGAAACTACAACAATAGCTCCAAGAGATATTATACTTGTTGAAGGAATTCTTATCTTAGAAGATGAGAGAATAAGAGATTTATTAGACATAAAAGTATATGTAGATACTGATGCTGATATAAGAATATTAAGAAGACTTGTTAGAGATATAAATGAAAGAGGAAGAACTGTTGAGTCAGTTATAGATCAATATTTAACTATGGTTAGACCTATGCATATGCAGTTTACTGAACCAAGTAAAAGATATGCAGATATCATAGTTCCAGAAGGTGGACATAATTATGTGGCTATAGACCTTCTTATGACTAAAATTAAGGATATATTGAAGTAATTGTATAAAACACCTTTTTTTGGATAGAATTTATTCAAAGGGAGGTGTTTTATTTTTGTATAAACATGTTATAGATAAGAGAAGAATAATTTTTATTTTAATTATATATGCATCAGTACTAATTTTATTATCAGTACGATTATATTTTCTTCAAGTACGACCATCTACCCAAGTTCAAGGGGAGTTACAAAATCACCAGATAGAAACATTAGCAGAACTTAATTATAGAATTTTAGATACAAATGGAAAAGATTTATTAAGATATAAGAAAAAATATGTTTTAGTAATTGATTCTAAGCCTTTTCAACTTAATAATTATGAAGAAACACTAGAAGATTTATTAGCATTAAATTTTATTATGAAATCAGAGGATCCTGATTTTAATTATTCAGATATAATAGCTTTAAATGGTAAAACTTATTATGATGAAATAACCGAAGAGACATATAATAAAATTAAAAAGTTAGATAATATTAAGGGTATATATTTATATGTTTATGATATGATAGATCGTGATGAGGGGTGGAGAATAGAAAATTTTATATCTAATATTACTGAAGATAATGCAGTGGAAGGATCATTTCAACGAGAAATATTAGATATAGTTGAGAATAATGAATATCCTTCAATTAGCTTTAATTTAGATCAAAAAGCAAATTACACTGAAAGTGTATTAAATTATGGAGAAAATAATAAAAACTTAAAACTTACAATAAATAAAGAGTGGGAAGAAAAAATAAGAAAAGTAATTCTAGATGATTCTTATAGTTTTTTAGATAATATAGGTGTTGTTTTATTAGAGAGTGAAACAGGAAAAATTAGAGCTATGGTACAAAAGGATGAAAGTAAAGCAAATGTAAACTTGGGAATAGGCACCATAGGATATGAACCAGGTTCAATATTTAAAGTATTAACAGAAGCTATAGGTTTAGATTTAGGAAAGATTTCTTCGTCAAGTACGTTTACTTGTGAAGGTAAAATTTGTACTAAGCTAGGTGAACCATATGCACATGGAACTTTAACAGTAGATGAAGCATTACAAGTATCTTGTAATGATATATTTGCTAAGGTTGGAGAATTAGCAGGCTATGAAAATATGATAAAATACACTGAAAAGTTAGGCTTATATCAAAAGGTATTAGGTCTTTCAGGTGAAAACAAAGAAGAAGCAGCAGGGATTAAAGCCACTTATGAAGATGGAATAAGTAATTTTTCAATAGGACAATGTGTAACAGTTACTCCATTGCAAATAGCTGGAGCTATAAATGCGGTTGTAAATGATGGTATTTATATTAAACCAACAATTATAGATTCAATTATAGATAATGATGATAATGAGGTTGAGCATATTGATATTGAAGGAAATAGAGTATTTAGTGAGACAACAGCAAAAATAGTTCAGGATAGTATGACAAATGTAATTTGGAAAGGTACTGGTTATGAAGCTAAGGTAGAAGGAATAAAACAAGGTGGAAAAACTGGTACTTCTACAGGTGAAGGTGGAAAAACTAATCATGGTTGGTTTGCTGGATACTTTGAAATGGATGGTAAAAAATATACTTTGCTCGTAGTTGCACCTAATATTGGAGATAGTCATCCAGATGGAAGAGAACTTGGTGGAGGTAATACTGGAGCTCCAATCTTTAGGCAAATAATTAATTCTCTGAATTCAAATAATTAAATAAAAATACTATAATAGACGGCTTATTTAAGCCGTCTATTATTTATTCATAAAATTTAAAATTAAATGAAGCAATATTTTTAGAAAACATCATATTATATAATAAGCACTGCTAGGAGGAAAATGGAGTGATATTATTTTCTAATATTATGGAATTCTTTTCTAACAATATTCTTTTAACTGGATATATTTCGGGAAATAATACATTTCCAAAGCCTTTGGACGAAAAGGAAGAGGAGAAGTATTTAGAGTTGTTGAAAGAAGGGGACAAAAGAGCAAAGAGCATTCTTATAGAAAGAAACTTGAGACTTGTAGCTCATATAGTAAAAAAATATTCTTTTCCAAACAAAGATATTGATGAATTAATTTCTATTGGAACAGTGGGTCTAATTAAAGCTATAGATTCTTTTGATGCATCAAAAGGGACAAGATTAGCTACATATGCTTCTAGATGCATAGAAAATGAAATTTTAATGCTATTTAGAAATAATAAAAAGCAGAATAGTGAAACATCATTACAAGACCCTATTGGAGTGGATAAAGAAGGAAATGAAATATGTTTAATAGATGTTTTAAGTAGTGATAAAGACTCTGTTCTTGATAAAGTAGAAGTTAATTTACAGATAAAAGCTTTATATACTAAAATGAGTACAGTATTAACCGATAGGGAATCAGAAATTTTAAAAATGAGATATGGATTGATTGATGGAAGATGTAGAACTCAAAGAGAGATAGCTGGAGATTTGGGAATTTCACGATCTTATGTATCTAGAATTGAGAAAAAAGCTTTAAAGAAGTTAAAAAAAGAATTATCAACTAAATAATACAAAATATTATAAAAAATTAAAATACATTGAATTATTACCATATATTTTATAGAATATATATAACGGCTAGATATTTTAAGCCTATAAGGGGGAGTTATATGTATTTTTTAAAAGAACTATTAGTTAATACATTAGAGTTGGGAGCTTCAGATTTACACTTAACTGTAGCAGTACCTCCTACTGTAAGAAAAAATGGTAAGTTAATTAAAATAGGTAATGAAAATTTATTGCCTGAAGATATAGAGAAATTTGCAAGAGAGATATTAGAAGAGAAATACGAAGAATACCTGGAGATTGGAGAATATGATATATCCTATTCTTTAACAGGAGTAGGAAGATTTAGAGCCAATATATTTAAACAAAGAAATAGTGATGCGATAGCAATAAGAGTAATAGCTTTGAAAATACCGACTCTTGATGAACTTAAATATCCATCGGTATTAAAAGATATTTCAAATAAACAAAGAGGATTGATTTTAGTTACAGGACCAACAGGAAGTGGTAAAAGCACAACTTTAGCAGCTATGATAAATGAAATAAATTCATCAAGACAAGGACATATAATAACTTTAGAAGATCCTATTGAGTACTTACACAAACATAAATCTTGTATAATTAATCAAAGAGAGATTGGAAAGGATAGCAAAAGCTATAAAAATGCTCTTAAAGCGATATTAAGAGAAGATCCAGATGTTATTTTAGTAGGTGAGATGAGAGATCTTGAAACTATTTCTATTGCTATCACAGCAGCTGAGACTGGACATTTAGTTCTTTCAACGCTTCATACAATAGGATCAGCAAAGACTATTGATAGAATAATAGATGTATTTCCTCCATATCAACAACAACAAGTTAAAGTTCAATTGGCGTCAGTTCTGCAAGCGGTAGTATCTCAGCAACTTATAGAGAAGGCTGATGGAAGTGGAAGAACTGCAGCTTTAGAAGTTATGGTTACTACTCCGGGTATTCAAAACCTTATAAGAGAAGGAAAGACTCATCAAATTGAATCTGCGGTTCAAACAGGAAGTAAATACGGAATGAAAACAATGGATATGGCTTTAGCAGATTTATATAAAAGAGGTGAAATAACATCGGAGTCAGCTATTAGTTACGCAGTTGATAGAGAAACGTTAAAAAGGCTTATGATAATTTAAAATTTAAAAAGTAAAATATTAGGAGGGAGTTGTTCCTCCTTTATTTTTTTTGAAATTTTTTGAAAAAATATAAAGGAAATAAATAATGTATGTTGAATAAATTAATTGAGTAGAAAAATATATTCATTTAAATTGTATTTTAGAACTACTTAATGTATTTAATTAAAGAATAGTTTATAGTAATTTTCGTGGAGTTTTTTGTTAAATTGGTAAGATATACTTAAAGTCTGCTAAAACCTACAAAATTCTTCAATAAATATATTTTTTCTATTGTTAAATGTATATAAAATGATGTAAAATTATAATAGGATAAGTTTTAAAAGTTAATATAGGTATAATTTAACTTATGCTGTTGAGTATTTTTATGGAATTATTTAAACTTTACTAATAGAGATTTTTAAAGGAGGAATTGTTTTGTTAGATTTTGAATTAGATATGCAAGAATTAACTAATATAAAGGTCATAGGTTGCGGTGGCGGCGGAGGTAATGCTGTCAATAGAATGGTACTTGAAGGATTAAGAAATGTAGAATTTATTGCTGTTAATACAGATAAACAAGCATTATTGTTATCTCATGCTAATACTAAAATCCAAATTGGAGAAAAGTTAACAAAAGGATTAGGTGCTGGAGCTAATCCTGAAATAGGTAAAAAAGCTGCTGAAGAAAGTAGAGAAGAAATTGCTGAAGCGATTAAAGGCGCTAATATGGTATTTATAACTGCTGGTATGGGCGGAGGAACAGGAACAGGTGCTGCCCCTGTGGTTGCAGAAATAGCTAAGTCTATGGATATACTTACTGTTGGAGTTGTTACTAAACCGTTCCCATTTGAAGGTAAAAGAAGAATGAGACATGCTGAAATGGGAATAGAAAACTTAATGCAAAAAGTTGATACATTAGTTATAATACCTAATGAAAAGTTATTAGCTATGGCAGATAAGAAAACAACATTATTAGATTCATTTAGATTAGCAGATGATGTATTAAGACAAGGGGTACAAGCTATTTCTGACTTAATAACAATTCCTGGTGTGGTAAATGCTGACTTTGCAGATATTGAAACTGTAATGAAGAATAAAGGGTTAGCTCATATGGGTGTTGGATATGGTAAAGGAGATAATAAGGCTCAAGATGCAGTGAGACAAGCAATATCATCACCATTATTAGAAACATCAATTGATGGGGCTACTGGCGTAATAATTAACTTTACAGGTGGAGTTGATTTAGGAGCTATAGAAGTTTATGAAGCTGCTGAAATTGTTAGAGAAGCTGCAGATATGGATGCAAATATTATATTCGGAGCAGTCATTGATGAAACTTTAAATGATGAAATAAGATTAACTGTAATTGCAACAGGTTTTGAAGATGATAATGCTAAATCATCATTAAAAGCTAGCGAGCCAAAAATGGAAATAAAAACACCAATTACTCAAAAAGTAGAGGAAGTTGTTAAAGAAGAAGTCGTTTCAAAGGTGGATCCATTATTAGATATTGACAGAGAAAGTGTTAATATACCAAGTTTCTTAAGATCAAGAAGATAATATAATAAATAAAATGAAGTGTTTAAAAGCTATCAAATTAAGTTTTGGTAGCTTTTTATTTTTATGTAATAAAAATAATGTGCTTTATTGTAAAAAAAATTAGACTAAAAAATTAATATTTGAACTTAATTATGACAAAAAAATAATTAACTTAGAAGTATAATTTTATTAAATGAGGAGGGGTGGTATGGAAATTTATGTAGATGTTATAGTTGTAGAAAATTTTATAATAAACTTATTTTTATTATTGATTACTACCAAGTTATTAAAATATCAATATAGAAATATTAATATTTATCTAGCGGCAATAATAGGAGCCATATATACCCTAGTGTTGTTTATAGATGTTAAAATGTTATCATCTTTAGTATTCAAAATATTAGTTGCTATGTTGATGATTGCAATGGTTATAAGACCAAGAAGAATTACAAATATAATTAAAGGAACTATAGTGTTTTTCATTAATTCTTTTATGTTATGTGGTTTATGTTTTGGACTTGTAATGATGCAAAATACTTATGTATTAGGAGAAGGCTTTAGTATTAACAACTATTCTATTAAGTGGATACTATTATCTATTATGGTATTTTATATAGTTTTAGTAAGGGTTAATGACTACTTGAAAGATAGAGCTACAATTAATAATTTTATATATGATATATATATTAATATTGGTGGAAATATATTAATTTTAAAAGCATTTTTAGATACTGGAAATGAACTTAGAGAAGTAGTAAGTAATTTACCGTGTATAATAATTGAGGATAGGTATTTAAAAGAAATTGATATTAAAGAAAATGATAAATATATAATAAATTATAATACGATAACAGAATGTGGACAACTTGAAGGAATTAAGGGCGATAAGATAATGATAAGGAACAGTTTAAATGATGAGTGGCAAAGAATTGATGCAATAATTTGCAAGAGTCCAATGGTTTTAAGTAAAGACAATGATTATCAAGCGTTATTATCAAGAGGGGTTATATAGGAGGAAGTATGAGAAAAATAATTTTACTATTAAATAAAATTTTATCTAAGTTTAATTTATTTACTAAAAAAGTATTTTATGTGGGTGGAAACGATGCATTACCACCACCATTAAAGAAAGATGAAGAGGAAGAATTAGTTGAAAAATTAATGACCGGTGGGAGTGAAATAAGAGATATATTAATTGAGAGAAACTTGCGACTTGTAGTTTACATAGCAAGAAAATTTGAAAATACAGGTGTAGGTGTAGAAGATTTGATATCAGTTGGAACTATAGGATTAATAAAAGCAGTTAATACTTTTAATCCTGATAAAAAAATAAAATTAGCAACATATGCTTCAAGATGTATTGAAAATGAAATACTTATGTACTTGAGAAGAAACAGTAAAGTGAAAGCTGAAGTATCATTTTATGAACCTCTGAATATAGATTGGGATGGAAATGAATTGTTGTTATCAGATATTTTAGGAACTGAAAATGATACTGTTTACAACTTAATTGAAGATGAGGTTGATAAACAATTATTATTTTTAGCTTTAAAAAATTTAAATGAAAGAGAAAAAGAAATTGTAAAATTAAGATTTGGGTTAGATGGTTATAGAGAGAAGACACAGAAGGAAGTAGCTGATATGCTTGGAATATCTCAGTCATATATTTCTAGACTAGAAAAGAAGATTATAAATAGATTAAAAAAAGAAATCAATAAAATGATATAGTTTGTCTTAGTATAAAAGATACCTCTATCGGAAATAATTAAAAATGCAGTATGTTATTTCTTAAAGAGGAGTTGAAGATTTTGATCATTAACAAGGTTGAAATTTGTGGAGTAAATACTTCGAAGTTACCAGTACTTAAAGAAAAAGAAAAGAGGGAACTCCTTCTAAAGATGAGAGAAGGCGATAAAACTGCTAGGGAAACATTTATTAAAGGAAATTTAAGGTTAGTATTAAGTGTTATACAAAGATTTAATAATAGAGGCGAAAATGTAGATGATTTATTCCAAGTCGGATGCATAGGACTTATGAAGGCTATAGACAATTTTGACCTATCACAAAATGTTAAGTTTTCAACTTATGCAGTTCCGATGATAATAGGAGAAATTAGAAGGTATCTTAGAGATAATAATGCTATAAGAGTCAGTAGATCTTTAAGGGATATAGCATATAAAGCTTTATTAGTTAGAGATAGATTAGTTAAAGATAATAATAAAGAACCAACTATTTCTCAAATTGCAAAGGAACTTAATATCCCTAGAGAAGATGTAGTTTTTGCACTTGATGCAATCCAAGATCCAGTATCATTGTTTGAACCGATTTATCATGACGGTGGTGATGCTATATACGTTATGGATCAAATTAGTGATTCAAAGAATAGTGATGACAGTTGGTTAGAAAATATATCTATTAAAGAGGCTATGAAAAAGTTAAATGATAGAGAAAAATTAATTTTAACATTAAGGTTTTTTAATGGAAGAACTCAAATGGAAGTTGCAGATGAAATAGGCATTTCTCAAGCTCAGGTTTCACGATTAGAAAAAACTGCATTAAAACATATGAGAAAATATATTTAGGACTCTTTTGAGTCCTATTTTTTCGCTATTTTTATAATAAATTTATATTAGTAATCATATAAATAATTAAGTAGAATAGGAGGGGTAATTATGGATGAAGATTTAGTTTTATTTTCAACAAATGCTATAAGAAGTATGGAGGTTATCGATATATCTACAGGTTCTAAGCTAGGGTATGTTAAAGATTTTAGGGTGGATGTAAATGAGCAAAGAGTTATATCACTAACATTACCATCGCCTACTAAAAGTTGGTTTGGAAAAGAAGAAGATATAGAAGTGCCATGGGAAAAAGTGATTAAATTAGGTGTTGATGTTTTATTGATTGATGGAAGTGATATTCAAAGGGAGTTAGAGCAAAATAGAATCTAGCAAATTTTATTAAAAGATAATATAATATAGTAAAGTACATATGAGAAAGGTTTGATAAATATGAAGTGCCCTTTTTGTGGATTTGACGAAAGCAAGGTAGTTGATTCTAGATCTACAGATGATAATACAACTATTAGAAGAAGAAGAGAGTGTGCAAACTGTAGTAAAAGGTATACAACTTATGAAAAAATTGAGGATATTCCAATTTTAGTTATAAAAAGAGATTCAACAAGAGAAAACTTTAATAAAGAAAAAATCGTCAATGGGCTAATTATTGCATGTCAAAAAAGACCTATTTCTAGAAGGCAAATTGAGGATATAGCTGAAGATATTGAAAAGTCTATATCTAATAAAATGCTGACAGAAGTAGAGACAAAGTTGATTGGTGAAATGATAATGGAAAGATTGAAAAAAATAGATGAAGTATCATATGTAAGATTTGCTTCTGTATATAGACAGTTTAAAGATATAAATACATTTTTAGAAGAAATAAAAAATTTAATGACTAAATAATAAAAAATAGACTTTCTCAATTTAGAAAGTCTATTTTTATATTGTTTATGGCAAAGATAATAATTATATATAAATTAAAATTTATATTATCATTTTTACTTAAAGTTAAAATTAAGTAAAAAATATATAATTGAATAGAAAACAAATATAAAAAATGTTAAAATATGCACAAGTATATTAAAAGTGAGGATTTTTATGAAAAAAATAAATATAAATAATTTAAAAGTTTTTAAGGATTTTTTAGTTATTGAAGGGGAGAAGGTTGATGTTGTATTTTCAACAGCTAAGGATTCTAGAAGTTTTAATAGAAATACTGAAGAAGGGCAAAAAAATATAAATTCATTAAAGGAAGATTTTAATGTCAATGAAGTTGTGTATCTTCATCAAATACATAGTGATAATGTATTTGTATTTGAAGGTGATGCAGAAGAATTTAGAGAGTATGAAGGGGATTCTATAATAACAAAAGAAGAAAAAGTTATTATTGGAGCCTTTACAGCAGATTGTGTTCCAGTAATTTTAGTAGATGAAAGAGAAGGTGTCATAGCTGCGATTCATAGTGGTTGGAAGGGAACTTTTAACTCGATAACAAAAAAGACTATTGAAAAAATGATTCAAGAATATGATGTTAAAATAGAGAATATTAAAGTTTATATTGGACCTCATATAAGACAGTGCTGTTATGAGGTATCTGAAGAGTTAAAAGAAAGCTTTTTAAATAAGACTAAAATAAATGAAAATGAGCTATTTAAAGGTAGAAATCTTAGTATGGAGCGTTGTATCTTAGAAGATTTAAGAAATATAAATATTAAAGAAGATAATATTTATACAATTAATCTGTGTACTTATTGTGAAAAAGACATAAAATTATTTTCTTATAGAAAAAGTGTTGGAACGTATGGAAGGTTATTTACTTTTGCTTACAAGAAATAATAAAAGTTCAGGGGGAATACTTAATGGCTAATGAAAAAATATTAGTAGTAGATGATGAAGAACATATTGTAGAACTTATAAAATATAACTTGTTATCTTCAGGGTATGATGTAATAACATGTAATAATGGAATAGATGCAGTTAATTTAGCTATAAATGAAAGACCTAATTTAATACTTTTAGATTTGATGATTCCAGGAAAAGATGGGTATGATGTATGTAAAGAGATAAGAACAAAGAGTGAAGTGAAAAATATATCAATTATTATGCTTACTGCTAAAAGTGAAGAGTTTGATAAAATTTTAGGACTAGAGTTAGGGGCGGATGATTATATAACAAAGCCGTTTTCAGTAAGAGAACTTTTGGCAAGAGTAAAGGCTGTATTAAGAAGAGTAGGTGCTAAAGAAGAACAAAGCGATATTATGGTGTTCGGGGATTTATCTGCAAATTTTGAAAAAAGGGAAATAAGAATAAAGGGTAAAAAAATAGATTTAACATTAAAAGAGTTTGAATTATTAGAAATGTTAATTAAAAATAGAGGTAAAATTTTAAGAAGAGAAATGCTTTTAGATAAGATTTGGGGTTATGAATATATAGGGGAAACTAGAACAGTAGATGTTCATATTAGATATTTAAGAAAGAAAATAGAAGATGATGATAAAAACCCTAAATTTATTGAGACTATAAGAGGAGTAGGGTATAGATTTAACCCAGATCTATAATATATGAAAAAGAGAATTATAATCTCATCTCTTGCAACTGTAATATTTTCTCTAGTATTAGTATGTTTAGCATTTAAAGAATTAATAAATATACAAGAGATAGATAGAACTAAGGGTATTTTATCTGTATATAATGAGTTATTTATTAAAGAAATTAAAGAGAATGATGTTGATTTCAGTAAATTTAGAATAGATAATAATCAAGTTAGATTTACTATAATAGATAGACAAGGTAATGTTTTGTATGACTCAGAAAGTAAGGGATCACTTTCTGATAATCATATTGATAGAGAAGAGATTCATCAGGCTTTTATTAATAATGAGGGTTCAAGCGTAAGGTATAGTAGTACCTCTACAGTTAATCTAGTATATTACGCGACCAAAATAGATGAAAATACTGTAGTTAGAAGTTCTGTGCCAACAAGTGCAATAATGGTATTTTTATCAGGAACTTATAAATATTATATATTTATTATAATTATAGTAGCTATTTTAGCTTTATGGTTATCTGTTAAATTAACAAAGATTATAATATACCCAATAAAGGAATTAGAAGAGGCTACTGCTAAGATTTTGAATGGAGACTTATACAATAGAGCTAAGGTATATAATGATGATGAAATTGGATCTTTAGCAAGAAGTTTTAACAAAATGGCAGATGAATTACAGATTAAGATTAATGATTCTTACGATAAACAAAACAAATTAGAAGCAATATTAGAAAGTATGGATAGTGGAGTTATCGCAATTGATAACTATGGAAAGATAATGCTTATAAATAACTATGCAAAAAATTTATTTGGATTAAAAGGAGAAATAATAGGAGAGAAAATTGAAGAGTGTATTATAGATTATGATTTGTTGCAATTTGTTAAAGATATTCCAGAGATTGACTCTAAAGAAATAAAATTATTTCATCCAGTTCAAAGAGAGTTAAAGGTGAAAAAAGCTCCTATAATTAATGGTAATGTAAATACTATAGGTATAGTTATAACTTTGGCTGATATAACAGATATAAAAAGATTAGAGAACATGAGAAGTCAATTTGTAGCAAATGTTTCTCATGAACTAAAAACTCCATTAACATCTATAAAAGGTTTTTCAGAAACTTTAAAGTATGTTGATGATAATAAAACTAGAAAGAAATTTTTAGATATTATAAATAAAGAAGCTGATAGATTAAGTAGACTAATTAATGATATATTAATTTTATCTAATATTGAAAATATGAAAGTAACTAGAATGGAAAAATTTAAGCCGATGGATGTAGTACAAGAGGTTATAGATGTAATAAGTACTGAAGCTAGCTCTAAAGGCATAGAAGTTAAGTTAGTTGATGAATATAATGGGGACTTAAGTGGGAATAGAGATAAATTCTATCAGTTAAGTATGAATCTTATTGATAATGCAGTGAAATATTCAAAAGAGAATGGGAAGGTAAAAGTTAAGCTTTTAGAAAAGAATAATTATCTTATAATGGAAGTAGAAGATAATGGGGTTGGTATACCAAAGGAAGACTTACCGAGAATATTCGAAAGATTTTACAGAGTTGATAAATCAAGATCCAGTAAAGGTACTGGATTAGGGCTCGCTATTGTAAAACATATTGTAAAACTATTTAATGGCGAAGTAGATGTTTATTCAGAATTAGGAGAAGGTACAAAGTTTATAGTTAAAATTAGAAAATAATTAAAAGAGTTTATGGCTTTACACGCCAATAAACTCTTTTAATTTTTTTTATATTATTACAATTAACAGCAACTTAACATTCTTATAATACTCTTTAACAATAGCATAATATTCCTTTAACGTTAAGATATTATTATTGTTATTGTAAGGTAATAAATTGATAAATCGAACAAATTAAATGAAGTGGATTTGGAGGAAAATTTATGAAGAGTAAAAAGTTAAAATTGATGGTAGGTGCTTTAGTAGTAATGATGATGGGAGCAACTTTAACAGGTTGTGGAGGAAATAATGGACAAAGCGGAGATGCTGGAACGGAAACTCAAACAACTATTTCAATTTCGGGATCTACTTCTGTTGGGCCATTAATGTTAAAAGTTCAAGAAAGATATGAAGCTGCAAATGAAGGCATAACATTAGAAGTTCAAGAAAATGGTTCAGGTGCAGGGATTAAAGATGTTATAAATGGTGTTTCAGAAATTGGAATGTCTTCAAGAGAATTAAAGAGTGAAGAAGCTTCACAAGTGGATGGAACAGTAATTGCTCATGATGGTATTGCATTGCTAGTAAATCCATCAAATAAAGTAGAAAACATAACTTTAGAACAAATTAAAGGAATTTATACAGGAACAATAACTAACTGGAAAGAGTTAGGCGGATCTGATTCTCCAATAGTTGTTATAAGTAGAGAAGAAGGCTCAGGAACAAGAGATGCCTTCCAAGAAATAGTTGGTTATAAATCAGAGGAATTAATAAAAGATGCTTCAATTGCAGATGGAAGTGGAGCTGTTAAAACTACAGTTGCAGGGAATGAAAATGCAATAGGATTTGCTTCTTTTGAATATATAGATGATAGTGTAAATGCTTTAAAAGTAAATGATGTTGAAGCAACACCAGATAACGTAAAGGCAGGAGAATATAAGTTATCAAGACCTTTCTTATTAGTAACTAAGAAAGATACTTTAACTGAAGCTGGAGCAGCTTTAATTGAATATGTTTTAAGTTCAGAAGGTCAACAAATTGTTAAAGATAACAAATTAATAACTTTAGAATAATAATTAATATTTGAGTAAGAATGCCTCAATGCTTGAGGCGTTTTTACTACATAAAATCAAGGATATTTATTACCATTAGGAGGACTAAAATGGTAGAGGGAAATATAAAGAGTAATACGAGTAAATATATTGTTGATAAGATTACTAGAGTGATATTCTTAATATGTGCACTTGTTGCAGTGGTAAGTTTAATTTTAATTATAGGATTCGTATTTATGAAGGGATTAAAGCCTTTTGTTACAGGAGATAAATCTTTTATAGAATTTATATTTGGTACTGATTGGTACCCTACATCAGAAGTGCCTAAATACGGTATATTACCGATGATAATTGCTTCAATATATGGTACTGTAGGAGCTTTAATTATAGGGGTTCCAATTGGATTACTAACAGCTATATTTATAGCTGAAGTTGCACCAAAAGGAGTATCAAAATTTATGATTCCAGCAGTTGAACTTTTAGCTGGAATACCATCTGTGTTATATGGATTATTTGGTTTGGCAATAATTGTTCCATGGATACAAAGAACTTTTAATTTAGCGCAAGGACAAAGTTTATTTGCAGTAATTATTGTACTAGCTGTAATGATGTTACCAACAATAATTTCAGTTTCAACCACTGCGATAAAAGCAGTTCCTAAAAGTTATAAAGAGGGTTCGTTAGCATTAGGAGCTTCACATATAGAGACAACTTTTAAAGTGGTTGTGCCTGCAGCAAAGTCAGGTATATTAGCAGCAATAGTTCTTGGAAGTGGAAGAGCTATTGGAGAGACGATGGCTATAATTTTAGTGGCAGGTAATTCAGTACAAATACCAACATCTATTTTTGATAAGGTAAGACCACTTACTAGTAATATAGCGTTGGAAATGGGATATGCATCACAAGCACATCAAGAATTATTATTTGCAACTGGGGTCGTGTTGTTTGCATTTATTTTAATATTAAATTTAGTTATTTCAAAACTTTCTAGTAAGGAAGGTAAATAAAAATGAGAAAATTCAAAGAGAGTATTTTAAAAGTATTATTATATTTATCAGCTGTAATAACTGTTAGCATATTAGTTTTCATACTTGGATTTATATTTATAAAAGGATATAAAATAATTAATTTTAATTATTTATTTAGTGAATATAAACCTTCTGGTGGTGGAGGAATAAAACCATTTATTATATCTACGTTGTATACAGTTGCTTTATCACTTGCAATAGCTACACCTATAGGAGTTCTTTCTGCGGTATATTTACAAGAATATGCTAAGCAAGGAAAGATGGTAAAGATTATAAGGTACTCAACAGAAGCTTTGGCAGGGATACCCTCTATAGTATATGGATTATTCGGAGCAGCATTTTTTGTGGCTGCATTAAATTTTGGATATTCACTTATTGCAGGTTCATTGACTTTATCTATAATTATATTACCTGTAATAATACGTACTACAGAGGAGGCATTGAAAGTTGTTCCATCATCATATAGAGAGGCTTCTTTAGGACTTGGAGCTACTAAGTTTCAAACTTTGTATAAAGTTATTCTCCCAAGTGCAACACCAGGAATACTTTCAGGAGTAATATTATCAATGGGACGTGTAATAGGAGAGTCGGCTGCGTTATTTTTAACAGCAGGTACAGTATATAAAATACCGAAGAGTATTATGTCTAGCGGAAGAACATTGACGGTTCATGCCTTTTTAGAAACAAAAGAAAAAGGTGATATTGCATCTGCAGCTGCTGCTGGAATAGTTTTGATAGTAATGATTTTAATATTAAATATTATAGCTAAGTTAATAAGCAAGAAATTAAATAAGGCCGAGTATTAATTAAATTTAAATAGTGAGTATTATACAATTTTAAGAGGTGTAAGTATGTCAAATATAATAACGCCTGAAATTCAGGTGAAAAATTTAGATTTGTTTTATGGAGATAATCAAGCTCTGAAGAATATTAATATAGATATAGAAAAAAACAAGGTTACAGCATTAATAGGACCATCAGGATGTGGTAAATCGACTTTTTTAAGAACTTTAAATAGAATGAATGATCTTATTGCAGGAGTGAAGATAGATGGTGAAATTCTAGTTGATGGTAAAGATATATATAAAGATTTTGATGAAATAGATTTAAGAAAGAAAGTAGGAATGGTATTTCAAAAGCCGAACCCATTTCCAATGTCTATATATGACAATATAGCATATGGTCCGAGAGTTCATGGGGTTAAAGATAAAAAGACTTTAGACCAAATAGTTGAAAAAAGTTTAAAAGGTGCTGCATTATGGGATGAAGTTAAGGATAGACTCAAAAAAAGTGCTTTAGGTTTATCAGGTGGGCAACAACAAAGACTTTGTATTGCAAGAACTATTGCAGTATCACCTGAAATAATATTAATGGATGAACCCACATCGGCTCTAGACCCTATATCTACAAATAAAATGGAAGAGCTAATGGATCAACTAAAAAAAGATTATACCGTTGTTATAGTTACACATAACATGCAACAAGCAGGAAGAATTGCAGATAAAACTGCATTCTTTTTATCCGGTGAACTTATAGAATATGGAAAAACAGAAGATATTTTTTATAGACCACAAGATAAGAGAACAGAGGATTATATATCAGGAAGATTCGGCTAAAATTTAAAAGGGAGTGAGATTATGACAAGAACTGTTCTAGATAATAGAATGAAAGTACTAATTTCTGAATTGGCAGAAATGGGAAGTTTGGTAGAAAAACAATTATATGATAGTATTGAAGCTTTTAAAAATAGAGATATGGATCTTGTAGAAAATGTAATGAAAAATGATGATAAGGTAGATGAACTAAATAAAAAAATTGAAGAGCAATGTTTGAAGTTTATGGCTATGGAATCTCCTGTTGCTACAGATTTAAGAAAAATTTTTACGACATCTAAAATTGTTACAGATTTAGAAAGAATGGGAGATTATGCAGTAGACATATGTAAAATAACTAAAAGGGTTGAGTTAGAACCAATAGGTGAAGAGTGTGATTCAATATGGGAGATGGTTGATATTCTAATTAAAATGATTGGAAAATCAATTGAAGCATTTGTGGATGGAAATGTTGAAGAAGCTTATGAGATATGTAAAATGGATGATAAAGTTGATATATTGTATCGTGGGCTATTCAATGAAATGTTAAAGAAGATGGCTAAAGATGAAACTATGATAAATAGAGGAGCACAAATTTTATTTGCATCAAAATACCTAGAAAGAGTTGGGGATCACGTAACAAATATTTGCGAGTGGATAATTTTTTCTAAAAAAGGTGATTATGTAGATTTAAATGAGTAATAATAAAGAATATGAGAACTTCTCATATTCTTTATTTTATTGTGAAAATGTGGCTTAGAATAATCTCTTTTGTTGACTGAAGATAATTATTAGGTTAATATATCATAGAGATGATAGGTTATTATAGGAGTGACGTTATGAGGAATGTAGTAACAAATGTAATACCTTATAGTATTGCTGAAGAGGTTGGCATCGAAGTTAATGATATTTTATTATCAGTAAATGGAGAAAAAATAACAGACATTATTGATTATAGATTTTTAACAGCAGATGAAGAGTTAGTTTTAGAAATGGAGAAGTCTAATGGAGAAGTTTGGGAATACGAAATCGAGAAGGATTACGGCGAAGAACTTGGATTAGAATTTGGCGGCGGAATAATGGATAAAGCAAAAAGGTGTAGTAATAAGTGCATGTTTTGCTTTATAGATCAGAATCCTAAAGGAATGAGAGAAACCTTATACTTTAAAGATGATGATTCAAGACTATCTTTTCTTCAAGGAAATTTTGTAACACTAACAAATATGAAAGATGAAGACATCGATAGAATTATTAGATATAGGATTAGTCCTATAAATATTTCTGTACATACTACAAATCCAGAGTTAAGAGTTAAGATGCTTGGTAATAGATTTGCAGGGCAAGTATATGATAGAATGAAAAAGTTAGCAGATGCGGGTATTGAAATGCATTGCCAAATAGTTCTTATTCCAGAAGTAAATAATAAGGAAGAGCTAAAGAAAACTATAAATGATTTATATAGCCTGTATCCATCAGTAGCTAATGTTGCAGTAGTACCAATAGGCGTTACTAAGTTTAGAGATGGACTAGTGAAGGTAAAAACATTTGATAAAGAATTAGCCAGAGAAGAATTAGAAATGGTTATGAAATTCCAAGAAAAATTTATGAATGAAATTGGAGATCCTTTTATAAGAATGTCTGATGAATTTTATATTGTATCAGGAATAGATGTACCTGAAGAGGAATTTTATAAAGGGTATGAACAAATTGAAGATGGAGTTGGAATGATTAGATGCTTTAGAGAAGCAATTAATTATGGAGTGCAAAATCTAAGAAAAGATATTAGCGGTACATTTACTATAGCTACTGGAAAACTTGCATTTAATGAAGTTATGAATGGTGCTAAGAAGATAATGAAAGCTAATGAAAATATAAAAATTGATGTATTTGAAATAATAAATCATTTTTATGGTGAATCTATAACAGTTACAGGTCTTTTAACTGGTAAAGATATAATAAGTCAATTAAAGGGTAGAATTAAAAGTGAATATTTAATTATGTCTAGTAATATGTTCAGAAAAGGATATGAGTTAGCGCCTGCTGATTATATAATGCTAGATGATGTGAGAGTAGAGGATATAGAAAAAGAATTAGGAGTTAAGGTTCTTGTTGCTGACCACACAGGAGAAGACTTAATAGATATTATAAACGATGTATGTCAGGAGGAAAAATAATGGGAAAACCAATAGTAGCTATAGTTGGAAGACCAAATGTAGGAAAATCAACATTATTTAATAAATTAGCAGGGAAAAGAATCTCTATTGTACAAGATACTCCAGGAGTAACTAGAGATAGAGTTTATGCAGAAGCAGAGTGGTTAAATCATGTATTTACAATGATAGATACAGGTGGGATTGAGCCAGAAAATCAAGATATTATTGTAAAACAAATGAGAAGACAAGCGAATATTGCTATAGAAACAGCTGATGTTATAATGTTTGTTGTTGATGGTAAAGAAGGATTAACAGCGGCTGATAATGAAGTTGCAACTATGCTTAGAAAGTCTAAGAAACCAGTTGTATTAGTTGTTAACAAGATAGATAACTTAAAAGATGAAGAAAATGCTTGGGAATTTTATAACTTAGGGATAGGTGATCCAGTAGCTATATCTGCAGGTCAAGGAAAAGGACTTGGAGATATGCTTGATATGGTTGTAAGTCACTTTGATTCAATAGGTGAAGCAGATGAAGAAGAAGAAGATATAAAAATAGCTATGATAGGTAAGCCTAATGTAGGTAAGTCTTCATTAATAAATAGATTATTAGGTGAGGATAGACTAATAGTTTCTGAGATAGCTGGAACTACAAGAGATGCAATAGATAGTAAAATAGAAACTGATTTTGGAAAGTTTACTTTAATAGATACTGCTGGTCTTAGAAGAAAAAGTAAGGTAAAAGAAGAGATTGAAAGATATTCAGTTATAAGAACTCTTACAGCAATTGAAAGAGCTGATGTATGTATACTTATGATAGATGCTACAGAAGGTGTTACAGACCAAGATGAAAAGATAATAGGATTTGCTCATGAGTTAAACAAAGCTATAATGGTAGTTGTAAATAAGTGGGATCTTATTGAAAAAGATGGTAAGACTATGGATGTATATAAGAAAGACTTACAATCAAATTTAAAATTTATAAGTTATGCTAAGTATCTATTTATATCTGCATTAACAGGGCAAAGAGCGCATAAAGTTTTAGAAGTAGCTAAAGAATGTTATGATAATTACAGTAAGAGAGTTGGGACTGGTGTATTAAATGATGTAATTAGTAAAGCAATATTAATGAAAGAGCCACCAGTAGTAGCATTAAAAAGACTTAAGATTTATTATGCAACACAAGTTGCTACAAAACCACCAAAGTTTGTATTCTTTGTTAATGATACAAATGCGAGACATTTCTCTTATGAAAGATATTTAGAAAATCAATTAAGAGATAGTTTCGATTTTAGTGGTACAGGAATTCAAATAGAGTATAGAGAAAGAAAGGAATAATCTATATGAGTAAAGTGACTTTTGTAGGTGGTGGGAGTTTTGGTACATCACTAGCTATATTATTAGGTAACAAAGGAAATGATGTATCTATATATGATAGAGATATATCTGTGGTTAACGATATTAATATAAATAGAAAAAATGATAGGTATATAAAAGGATTAGAAGTGCCTAAGAATGTCACAGCTTATAATGATGTAGATAAAGCTTTAGAAGGAGCAGAATATGTTGTTTTAGCATTACCATCTCAGATTATACGAATAGGAGCTAAAACTTTAAAAGGAAAAATATCTTCTGATATACCGGTTATATGCATAGCAAAAGGAATAGAAGAAGGTACTAATAAAACTTTAGTAGAAGTTATTAATGATGAAATAGATAATCCTGTAGTTGTTTTATCTGGTCCAAGTCATGCAGAAGAAGTTGCTTTCAATATACCAACTACTGTTGTAACATCTTCTAAAAATATGAAAGTGGCAGAAGAAGTTCAAGATTTATTTATGACTAAAGAATTTAGAGTTTATACTAATAGTGATTTAGTTGGGGTAGAAATTGGTGGAGCTGTAAAGAATATTATCGCATTAGCTGCCGGAGTTTGTGATGGATTAGGATATGGTGATAATACAAAAGCTGCTTTAATGACTAGAGGAATGGCTGAAATAGTTAGAATTGGTACAAAGTTAGGTGGAAATATTGAAACATTTTTAGGCCTTACTGGAATGGGTGACCTTATAGTTACTTGTACTAGTATGCACTCTAGAAATAGAAAAGCTGGTATTTTAATAGGAAAAGGTATGAGCAAAGATGATGCTGTAAAAGAAGTAGGTATGGTAGTAGAAGGTATTACTGCGTGTAATGCATTCTATAAATTAAAAGAACAGCTAGATGTTGAGATGCCGATTACAGATGGATTATATAGAGTTTTATTTGAAAATAGAAAAGCTAAAGATGTAGTAGATGAACTTTTAAAAAGAGACAAAAAGTCTGAAGTTTATTAATAGTTTGATGCACGTATATAAATATACGTGCATTTTTTGTATTTATATATACTATACATAAACAAAGTGTTGCAAAAGAAAGAATTAAATTTTTTGATTTGAAATAATTATAAGCAGAAAAACCAGTATACTTTTTCTAGCATGAGAATATATATATATTGTTAAAAATATATAGGAGGGAAAATTAGTGGAGGGTTTCAACATATACAGAGATATAGCAGAAAGAACTCAAGGGGACATATATGTAGGAGTAGTTGGACCTGTTAGAACAGGTAAATCTACTTTTATTAAAAAGTTTATGGACCTAATGGTTATACCCAAAATTGAAAATTCTTTTAAGAAAGAGAGAGCAAAAGATGAATTGCCACAAAGTGGATCAGGAAAAACTATTCATACTACAGAACCAAAATTTGTACCAAATGAGGCTGTAGAAATTACTGTGGATGACGATATTAGTTTTAAGGTAAGATTAGTTGATTGTGTAGGTTATATTGTAAAGGGAGCATTAGGGTATTTAGAAGAAGATGAACCTAAGATGGTAAATACACCATGGTATGATTATGAGATACCTTTTGAAGATGCAGCAGAAATTGGAACAAGAAAGGTTATTACAGATCATTCTACTATAGGTTTAGTTGTAACTACTGATGGTAGTATAACTGGTTTAGAGAGATCTGAGTACTTAGAAGCAGAAGAAAGGGTAATAGATGAATTGAAATCAATAAAAAAACCTTTCGTAGTTGTACTTAATACAAAGAACATAAATTCACCAGAGACTGAATCATTGAAGAAACAAATGGAAGCTAAATATGATGTTACAGTTCAAGTGATGGATGTTTATAATATGACTGAAAAAGATATTGAAAATTTATTTGTACATGTACTTAAAGAGTTCCCAGTAAAAGAAATAAACATAGATATGCCTACATGGGTAGAAAAGCTTGATCCAGAACATTGGTTAAAGAAAGAATTCTTTAAAATAGTAAAGGGAATGTGTGACGATGTAGAAAAGATAAAAGACATAAAACCTTCATTTAACTCATTTAAAGAAGATGAAAATGCCAATGCTTCAGAATTAAGTGAGATTAAACTTGGAGAGGGTACTGCAAAAATATTATTAAAGCCAAGTGAAAGTATTTTTTATAAGGTGTTAAGTGAAGATTGTGGAGTTGAGGTTAGCTGTGAGAGTGATTTAATATCTTTAATTAAAGAGCTTAATGTAGCAAAAAAAGAGTATGATAAAATCAAAGATGCTCTTTATGATGTTAGAGAAACAGGTTACGGATTAGTTGCACCACAATTATCAGAAATGAAATTTGAAAAACCTGAAATGATAACTCAAGGAAGTAAATATGGAGTTAAACTTAAAGCTAGTGCACCATCACTACATTTTATAAAGGCTGATATAAAGACTGAAATAAGTCCAATAATGGGATCAGAAAAAGAAAGTGAAGAATTAGTTAAAGCCTTAATGGAAAAATTTGATAGTGATCCAGAATCTTTATGGCAAAGTAATATGTTTGGAAAGTCATTAGAAGTATTAGTTAAAGAAGGCTTACAAAATAAACTTTATAAGATGCCAGAAGATGTTCAAGTTAAGATCCAAAAAACACTTCAAAAAATAATTAATGAAGGTAATGGCGGATTGATCTGTATAATTTTATAACAATATTTGGCACCTATCTTTTTAGATAGGTGCTTTTAAATTTTAGTTAACTTTATAATTATATATATTAAGTGTGAAATATATAGGGAATGTAGAATATAATATATTAAGCAAGTAATATGTGCTTAATATATTATAGTAAAGAGGGATAATATGAATAGCAGATTTTGTACCTATAAAAGAGTGGGTTATTTGAGGCGGAGTGTTGCAGATGAGTTAGGTATAGAGTTTACTGGAGCGATATATGCCTGCCCTGGAGTGCTAAAGCATATTATTAAAAGACATGGTAAACAATTAGACAAGAATATAAAGAAAAATATATTTGAGTTTATGAAAGTTATACTGGAAGAACCGGATTATATCGGACTTTACAAAAGTGAGGAGGGAACTACTTCTATTCAGTTTGTAAAGAAAATGTATAATTATTTGTTGTTAGGAGTGGAGGTGGACGAAATGAACCAGTATATTTATGTATCTACTATGTACCCTATAAATGATAATAAAATAAAAAATAGATTAGATTATGGTGAACTAATTAAAGTGAATTGTGGCTAAAATATATTTATTGAAAGAAATGGAGTGGGGTTGTATAATAAACTCAAGAAATATTTGTTGATAATCTTGAGCTATTAAATTAAGTTTTGAATTAAATTATTGCTTATATAAAAAAGTGGCTTTGCCACTTTTTGTTTGTTTAGGTTATAGGATAAATTATATTGAGATGGAGTGATAAAATGAAGAAGATAGCAGTTATTTTTAATGGTGGGACAATATCTATGAAAGTAGATGAAAGGATTAAGGCAGCTGTTCCAAGTTTAACAGGGGAAGAAATAATGTCTATGGTGACTGGAATAGAGAATTATGCAGAAATAGAATCATATACTTTCTCTAGTATGCCATCACCTCACATGACTTTTGAGACAATATTAGAACTAAGTAATTTCGTAACAGAATTAGTAAATAGAAGTGATATAGATGGGATAGTTATTACACATGGAACTGATACTTTAGAAGAAACAGCATATTTTTTAGATTTAACAATAGATACATCTAAACCGATAGTAATAACTGGAGCTATGAGAAGTAGTTCAGAATTGGGATACGATGGCCCTTTTAATTTAGCAACATCAATTTGTACTGCTATATCTGATGATTCTATTGGAAGAGGAGTTTTAGTTTGCTTTAATGGAGAATTAAATTCAGCAGCAGAAGTTACAAAAGCAAATTCTATGGCTTTAAATGCATTTAGAACTCCTAATTTTGGGCCAATTGGAATTGTAGATAATAATAAGGTTATCTTTTATAGAAATACTATAAATACTTCAAAATACAAAGTTAACAAAATTGATAAAGAAGTAGCGCTGATTAAATGTGCAGTAGACATGGATTCTACATTTATAGATTTTATTATTGAAAAAGGTTATGGTGGAATTGTAATAGAAGCTTTAGGAAGAGGAAATGTTCCACCTAGAATGGTTCCTGGAATAAAGAGAGCTATTGAGAATAATATTCCAGTGGTAATAGTGTCACGATGCTTTGAAGGAAGAGTTCATGAATCTTATGGGTACGAAGGGGGAGGAAAGATGTTGCTAGATTTGGGGATAATATTCGGAGATACACTACCAGGTCAAAAAGCAAGAATAAAACTTCTTTTATCAATAAATTCAGAGTTAGATTTAGAACAAATAAGAAAGCAGTTTGAATAAAGAATGTTAGGGAAAAACTACATAATAAATAATATGTGCGAAAATTGATTTAAAACATATAAAAAACATTCGGAATAGTTGACCGAAAGAGTTAAAAGTGATACAATAATATTCGTAAGGTGATTCGATTGGGATAAACAAACACGAATGTTTCTTTGGAAAAGAAATGTTTTATTATTGATTTATACGCATAGATTTGAATTTTTAAGCTATGGTGAGTCGTCTTAATTAACTTATCATAGCTTTAATTTATTTACATATTATTTATAAGGAGTGTTGAAAATGGGGGAATTATCAACGAAAAAACTATCAACAAAAGAAAAACTTTTACCGATATTAACAAATAAGAATGTTGATATTAAGAAAGAAATGCTTGCAGGGTTAACTACTTTCTTGACAATGGCATATATTATCGCAGTTAATCCTAATATACTATCAGCTACTGGTATGCCTGCTGGAGCATTAGTTACAGCAACTTGTTTAGCGGCTGCACTTGCTTGCATAATGATGGGGTTATTTGCTAACTTACCATTTGCATTAGCTTCAGGTATGGGATTAAATGCTTACTTTGCTTATTCTGTTGTCTTAGGAATGGGAATTTCATGGGAAGTGGCTTTGACAGCTGTATTTATTGAAGGTATCATATTTATATTATTATCAATATTTAAAGTTCGTGAAGCAGTAGTAAATGCTATTCCTAAAAATATGAAATTAGCTGTTACAGGTGGTATTGGATTATTTATAGCGTTTATTGGATTAGTTAATTCAGGGCTTGTAGTTTCAGATGAGGCTACGATGGTTGCTTTAGGTGAATTTACTCCAGCGGTTATAATTACGCTTATAGGATTAGTTATAATAACTGTTTTAAATAAGAAAGGTGTTAGAGGATCTATTCTTTGGGGAATATTGATTTCTTCATTAATTGGATGGGGATATGCTTTAATAAACACAGAAGCAGCTGCAGCTTTAGGAATTTATCTGCCTAGTGGAGTGTTTAAGTTTGAAGGTATAGGAGAAATAGCTGGAAAAATTGATTTAGCTCATGCGTTCCATCCAGATAATTTAAAGATGTTTATAACTGTAGTTTGTACATTCTTATTCGTAGATTTCTTTGATACAGTTGGTACTTTAGTTGGAGTTTGTTCAAAGGCTAAAATGTTAGATAAAGATGGTAATGTTCCTAATGCGGGAAGAGCGCTTTTGGTTGATGCTATAGGAACAACTGCTGGAGCTTGCTTAGGAGTTTCAACAGTTACGACTTATGTTGAAAGTGCAACAGGTGTTGCGGAAGGTGGTAAAACAGGATATACATCAATAACAGTAGGTATATTATTCCTTATTGCAATGTTCTTCTCACCAATAATTGTAGCTATACCGTCATGTGCTACAGCACCAGCGCTTATTTATGTTGGATACTTAATGCTTGAAGCTGTTAAAGAAATAGAGTTTGAAAATATTACTGAAGGAGTGCCAGCATTCTTAACTATAGCTGCGATGCCATTAACATATAGTATAGGTGATGGATTAACTTTAGGAATAATTTCATACGTAGTAATTAACCTAATATATAACATCTTCTTTGCTAAAAGCAAGGAGAAAAAGACAAAGATTTCTTGGGTTATGTATTTACTATTAGTAGTATTTATTTTAAAGATTGCATTCTTATAAAATTAAATAGAGTATAGACGTTTGAAAGTCTACTTCTTAGGAGGTAGACTTTTTTAATTTAATTATGAACAATTTGTTAACAAAAAGTTGACATTAGTAAGTTGAGAATATAAACTGTTTATATTGTCAAAAAAGTATATAAGATAAATATTGAAAGTTAGGGATGAATTATGGTAAAAAGTATGACTAGCTTCGGTAGAAGTAGTAGTGAAGAAGGACAAAAACGTATTTTTACTGTTGAGATGAAAAGTGTCAATAATAGATATTTAGATATAAATATCAGAATGCCTAAAGCTTTAATTTCATTAGAAGAAGAAGTGAGAAAGATGATTTCATCCTCTTTATCAAGAGGAAAAGTTGATGTTTTTATTAACTTAAAAAATTATTCTCAAAATGAAGGAACACCAAAGGTTGATTTAAAGCTTGCTGAAGACTACTTAAATTGTTTAAGAGAAATAGAAACAAATTTTGGACTTAAAAATGATGTATCAGTAATGCAACTTGCAAGATTCCCAGAAGTTATAACAGTAGTTCAAGAAGAAGAGAAGGTAGAGGAGATATTCGAAGAATTAAAACCTTTAATTTCAACTTCAATTGAAATGATGATAAATATGAGAATTGTTGAAGGGGAAAAATTAAAAGAAGATATATTAGATAAAGTAAGTGTAATAGAAGATTTAGTTAGAGAAATCGAAAAGGTAGCTGATACAGTTCCAAAAGCTTATAAAGTTAAATTAGAAGAAAGATTATCAGAACTTTTAAGTGGTGCGGATATTGATCAAAATAGGTTAGCCACAGAAGTATGTATAT
This sequence comes from Clostridium sp. NSJ-49, assembly GCF_014287725.1. Classification (NCBI taxonomy): domain Bacteria; kingdom Bacillati; phylum Bacillota; class Clostridia; order Eubacteriales; family Clostridiaceae; genus Clostridium; species Clostridium sp. NSJ-49. Next base: position 49,209 of record NZ_JACOOP010000001.1, read on the forward strand.
TTGCAGATAAAGCAACTGTAGATGAAGAAATAACAAGATTAGGAAGTCACATTAGCCAAATTAGAAAAACTTTAAGCTTAAATGAACCTATAGGAAGAAAATTAGATTTTATAATTCAAGAAATGAATAGAGAGACTAATACTATAGGATCTAAATCAAGTGATATTCATATGACTAATATAGTCATTGATATAAAAAATCTTATCGAAAAGATAAGGGAACAAGTTCAAAATATAGAATAATAGGAGGAGAGCAATGGGAATTAAGTTAATCAACATTGGTTTTGGAAATATTGTTTCAGCAAATAGACTTGTAGCAATAGTAAGTCCAGAATCAGCACCGATTAAAAGAATAATCCAAGAAGCTAGAGACAGAGGTATGTTAATCGATGCAACTTATGGAAGAAGAACAAGAGCTGTTTGTATAACTGATAGTGATCATGTAATTTTATCAGCAGTTCAACCAGAAACTGTTGCACATAGATTATCAACTAAAGATGAAACTGTAGATGAGGTTGATGAATAATGACTAATAATAAGGGATTATTAATAGTGGTATCAGGACCATCAGGAGCTGGAAAAGGTACAATATGTAAAGCGTTATTAGAAAAACATGATGATTTATTTATATCTGTTTCAGCTACTACGAGACAGCCTAGAGCTGGTGAAGTAGATGGTGTTAATTATCACTTCATAACAAAAGAAGATTTTATTAAAAGAGTAGAACAAAAAGATTTCCTAGAATATGCTGAAGTATATGGAAATTATTATGGGACACCAAAGTCAAAAGTTGAAGAAATGCTTAATAGTGGCAAAAATGTAATTCTAGAAATAGATATTCAAGGTGCACTTAAAGTTAAAGAGAACTTTAAAGAAGGGGTATTTATATTTATACTTCCTCCATCAATGGAAGAATTAAAACAAAGAATAATTAAAAGAGGCAGTGAAACACCTGAATCTTTAATGAGAAGATTTAAATCTGCATATCAAGAAATAAATTATATATCAAAATATAATTATGCAGTAGTAAATGATATAGTTGATGTAGCAGTTTCTAAAATAGAAGGAATTATTACAGCTGAAAAATGTAGAGTGGATAGAATAAAAGATACAATATTAGATTCTAAGGAGGGCTTAATTCATGAACAACTCTATGATTAATCCATCAATAGTAGACTTATTAAAAAAGGTAGAAGATAGATATTCGTTAGTTATCGTTTCTTCTAGAAGAGCAAGACAAATTATAGATGGAAGTAATCCATTAACAACAAATAAATCAAAAAAACCTTTAACATTAGCTATTAATGAAATTAATGAAGGTTCAGTTAGCTACCATAAGGTAGAAGAAGGTACAAAATAGTCATGAGAGACAAAAAGAGAGTGGTAATAGGTGTTACTGGAGGAATTGCAGTATATAAAGCTTTAGACATAATAAGTGCTTTGAGAAAACAAGATGTTGAAATTAAAGTTATAATGACTGAGTCTGCACAAGAATTCGTTACACCTTTAGCGTTTCAATCGTTAAGCCAAAATATGGTTATAACCGATATGTTTGCAGAACCTAAGGCATGGGAGATTCAACATATATCTTTAGCTCAGTGGGCAGATATAATGTTGATTGCACCAGCCACTGCAAATATTATTGGTAAAGTTGCTAATGGTATAGCAGATGATATGCTTTCTACAACGATAATGGCAACAGAAGCAAAAGTTATTTTTGCGCCAGCTATGAATACAAAAATGTATGAAAATAAAATAGTTCAAGACAATATTAATAAATTGAAAAATTACGGATATAAATTTATAGAACCAGCTAGTGGAAGATTAGCTTGTGGAGATCTTGGAAAAGGTAAATTAGCTAATGTATCTGATATAGTTGATAGAGTATTGTTAGAACTTGAAGAAAAAGAACAAGATCTTTTAGGTAAAAAAGTATTAGTTACTGCAGGACCTACTATAGCGCCTATTGATCCAGTGAGATATATTACAAATAAATCTACAGGAAAGATGGGATATGCTATTGCACAAGAGGCAAAAGAGCGAGGGGCTGAAGTAACATTAGTATCTGGCCCGACAAATATACCTAGAATAGCAGATATTAATTTTATAAGTGTAAAAACTAATAGTGAAATGAAAGATGCAGTTTTAAGGTATTATGATTTTGCTGATATAGTAATTAAGTCAGCAGCAGTAGCTGATTATAAACCTAAAGAATATAGTAATGAAAAGATAAAAAAAGGTGAGGGTGACTTACAGTTAACACTTACTAGAGATAGTGATATCCTAAAAATTTTAGGAGAAAGAAAAAAAGAGCAAATTCTTGTTGGTTTTGCAGCAGAAAGTAATAATGTTTTAAATAATGCAGAAAAGAAGCTTAAAAACAAGAATTTAGATTTTATTGTAGCTAATGATATTACTGCAAGTGATACTGGTTTTGCAAGTGAAGATAATAAAGTGACTATACTGTCTAAGGATGGTAGTGTTATAAATCTTGATAAGATGAGTAAAAAGCAGGTAGCTACAAATATATTTGATATGATTCTAGGAAAGCGCTAATTGCGCTTTTCTTTATATTGAAAGGGTCATTAAAAATAAATATTATATGGATTATATTAGTAATATGAGGGTGATTTTTTGATTCTTTATGGTGAAATAATATTAAATAGCGAAGCTGTAGAAATTGATAGACCTTTTACTTATAAAATTCCTGAAAGTCTTAACGATAAGGTTAGTGTAGGGCAGATTGTAAAAGTTCCTTTTGGCTTTAGAAATAAACCAGTAGAAGGGTTTATAATAAGTATAAAAAAAGAGGATGAAGTAGAATTTGAATACAAGGTGAAAGAATTACTATCTATTGAAACAGAGGAACCAATCATTACCCCAGATGACATTGAATTAATTTATTTTTTGAAGGAAAAATATCTTTGTAAATATATAGATGCTTTTAGGCTTTTAATACCTATAGGGATTATGAAAGGTGCTAAAAATAAAGTTAAAAATGTTATAGTATTAGTTAAAGATGATTTAGATGATATAAAAAATCCAGATGGATATAAAGAAATTATAAATATTTTAAAAGAGTATTCAGGTAAATATTCTAAAAGTGAACTAATAAAGAACTTTTCTATATCTCAATATAAACTTAACAACTTGATAAAAAAAGGAATTTTAAAATCCGTAGAAGAAGTTGTATTTAGGTATAATGAAAGAGAATATATAAAAGATGAAGATAAAAAATTAACTTATGAGCAACATAATGCTATAGAAAAAATATTGAATTCTGATAAAAATATCTTTTTGTTAAAAGGGGTAACGGGATCAGGAAAAACAGAAATATATATGAGATTAGTTCAATGGGAATTGAGAAATAATAGATCAGCTATAATCTTAGTACCAGAAATAGCTTTAACACCGCAGATGATAGAAAGATTTAAAGGAAGATTTGGCAAAGATGTAGCGTTGTTTCATAGTAAGCTTTCAGATGGAGAGAGATTTGATGAGTGGCATAGAGTTAAAGAAGGAAAAGCAAGAGTAATTGTAGGAGCAAGAAGCGCACTGTTTTTACCTGCTAAAAACTTAGGGCTTATTATAATAGATGAAGAACATGAAAATACATATAAGTCAGAGCAAAATCCTAAATATCAAGCAAAAGAAGTTGCTGAATATATTGTAAATAAAAGGGGAGCTAAATTAGTTTTAGGCTCAGCAACACCTACTATTGAAAGTTATTATAGAGCTATTTCAGGTGAAATTGATTTAGTTGAGATTACTAAAAGAGTCGATGGTAAACCTATGCCTACAATGGAACTTGTTGATATGAGAGAAGAGTTGAAGGTAGGTAATAGATCATTATTTAGTAGGAAGCTATTTAAGAGCATCGAAGAAGTGCTGGCGAAAAAAGAACAAATAGTTTTGTTTTTAAATAGAAGAGGTTTTTCAACGTTTGTATCATGTAGAAGTTGTGGATATGTTTTTAAATGTGATGAATGTGAAATTTCTATGACATATCATAAAAATGGTTTTCTAGTATGTCATTATTGTGGTAAAACTAAAAGAGAGCCTAGTAAATGCCCAAAATGTGAAAGTAAATATGTGAAATTTTTTGGAGCAGGAACGCAAAGGGTTGAAGACGAAATAAAAAAGTACTTTAAAGATGCAAGAGTTATAAGAATGGATGTAGATACTACAAGAGCAAAGGATTCTCATGAGAGATTATATAATGCCTTTAAAAGAGGAGAGGGAGATATTTTAATTGGAACCCAAATGATTTCAAAAGGATTAGATTTCCCGAATGTAACTTTAGTTGGCATTTTAGCGGCTGATATGTCTATCAATATACCGGATTATAGATCAGCAGAAAGAACCTTTCAATTAATAACTCAAGTTGCAGGAAGAGCAGGTAGAGGGGTTAAAGAAGGAAAGGTTATTATACAGACATATACTCCAGAACATTATAGCTTACAATATGCTAAAAATTATGATTATGAAGGATTCTATGAAAAAGAATTTACAGTGAGGGCATTAATGAATTATCCTCCTTTTGGGAAAATATTATTAATAAATGGAAGTTCAAAAGATGAAAAAATACTAAAAGATTTTATGAATGATATAGCAACTAAGATATCTATGGTGGTAAAAGATTATGATGAAATTGATATATTAGGTCCTATTCCATGTATGATTCAGAAAATCAAGGAAAATTTTAGGTGGCAAATAGTTCTAAAAGGGGAATTTGATTTAAAATTTGCAAAAAAAATTCAAGAATTACTTTATGATAATAATAAGAGCAATTATAATGAAATAAGAATAAGTATAGATATTAATCCAAACAGTCTAATTTAGGAGGAATAATTATGGCAATTAGAAATATAAGAAAAATTGGTGATGATGTTTTAAGAAAGAAATGTAAAGAGATTACAGAAATAACACCAAGAGATTTAGTTTTAATAAAAGACATGGCTGAGACTATGTATGCTGCTGATGGTGTTGGGTTAGCAGCTCCTCAAGTAGGAATTTTAAAAAGATTATTTGTAATTGATATAAGAGATGAAGAAGGGCTAATGGTATTTATTAATCCAGAAATATTAGAAACTAGTGGATCTCAAATTGATGATGAAGGGTGCTTAAGTGTTCCAGGTGAATCTTGTGAAGTAGAGCGTCCAAATTATGTTAAGGTAAGAGCTTTCAATGAAAAAGGAGAGCAATTTATTTTAGAAGCAGAAGGACTACTTGCAAGAGCTGTGCTTCATGAAAATGACCATTTAAATGGTGTTTTATACGTAGACTACAGAAAATAAGGAGAGATTAGAATGAAGATTGTATTTATGGGAACTCCAGATTTTGCTGTACCTTCATTAGAAAAAATTATTTCTAAATATGGAGTTGAAGCTGTATTTACTCAACCTGATAGACCAAAAGGAAGAGGTAAAAAGATGGCTTACTCACCAGTAAAAGAGGTTGCTGTAAAGCATAATATAAAAGTTTTTCAACCAGAAAAGCTAAAGGAAGATAGAGAAGCTATAGAATATTTAAAAGATTTAAAACCAGACTTTATAATAGTAGTTGCTTTTGGGCAAATATTAACTAAAGAGGTTTTAGATATACCTAGTATAGGATGTATAAACCTACATGCATCATTATTACCTATGTATAGAGGAGCAGCACCTCTTAATTGGGTAGTGATAAATGGAGAAAAAGTATCTGGAAATACAACTATGCTTATGGATGTTGGCTTAGATACTGGAGATATGCTATTAAAGGATGAAGTAGAAATAACTGAAAATATGACAGCAGGTGAATTGCATGATAAGCTTATGATAAGTGGAGCTGATCTTTTAATAAAAACTATTGAAGGAATGTCAAAAGGAGAAATAACTCCAATAAAGCAAGAAGGTGAAACTTGTTATGCTAAAATGTTAAATAAAGATACAGGAAAAATAGATTGGGAAAAATCGGCTAAAGATATTCACAATTTAATAAGAGGACTTAATCCATGGCCTATAGCTCATACTACATATAAAGGTGAAAGTATGAAAATCTATGAAAGTATTGTTATAAATGAAAATAGTTCTAAAGAACCAGGAACTATTATTAGTGTTAACAAAAGTGGTATGAAGGTAAACACTTCAGATGGAATAATATTAATAAAGAAGATTCAATTTCCAAATGGTAAGCCATTAACAATTGAACAATATATTAATGGTAAAGAGATTGAAGTAGGAACTAAACTAGTATAAAGAAAGGGAGAGGGAAATATGCCTTTTGGATTTTATCCAGATAGAACAATGTTAATGCTAATACCAGCGATATTAATTGCTTTATGGGCTCAAAGTAAGGTAAGTAGTACTTATAGAAAATATAAAGCTATAAGAACTATGAATGGATATACTGGTGAGCAAGTGGCTAGAATGATGTTAGATGAAGCCGGACTTTATGATGTACCAGTTGTAGAAACAGGTGGGGAGTTATCGGATCATTATGATCCAACTCGTAGAATTGTAAGATTATCGAGAGATGTGTTTTACGGAACATCTATATCTGCAGCAGGAATAGCAGCTCATGAAATTGGGCATGCAATACAACATAAAGAGCACTATAAACCACTTGTTTTACGTACATCAATAGCTACAGGCGTTAATTTTGCAAGTCAAATGTCTATGATTTTATTTGTTTTAGGGATATTTTTAAGCATTCCTGGACTTACAACTATAGGAATTATATTCTTTTCTGCATCAGTAATTTATCAACTAGTTACATTACCGGTTGAGTTTAATGCATCTAGTAGAGCGTTAAAGGTGTTAGAAGGAAGAGGAATTTTACTAGGAAATGAAGTAGATGGGGCAAAAAAGGTATTAGGTGCAGCAGCTATGACTTATGTAGCAGCAGCATTAATGTCAATAACACAATTATTAAGATTAATTGCATTAAGCAATAGAAATAACGATTAAGAGGTAAAGTATGAATAGTAGAGAAATAGCATTAAATGTAGTAAATAGAGTATTAAATGAAGGAGCTTATTCAAATTTAGTTCTTTCTAAAGAACTAAATCAGTCTGATTTATGTGATAAAGATAAGGCTTTAGTAACAGAACTTGTTTATGGAACATTAAGAAGAAAAAATACTTTAGATACTATAATTTCAAATTTTATAAGAGATATAAATGAAATGGATAGAGAAGTATTAAATATATTAAGAATTGCAATATATCAAATGCATTTCTTAGATAAGGTTCCAGAGTTCGCTGCATGTAATGAAGCAGTTGAACTAGCTAAAAAGATATCTGAAAAAGATGCTAAATTAGTTAATGGAATATTAAGAAGTTACACTAAAAATCCAGATGATATAGAGGTTAAAAGTGGAAAAGTTAATGAATTAGCGTATATCTATTCATATGAAGATTGGTTCATAAGAATGATATATAAGCAATATGGTGAAAATTACGGTAAAAAGATACTTGCTGGATTAAATCAAACTCCAAAGGTTACTGTAAGAGTAAATAATAATAAGGCTGATTATGATGAAGTTTATGACAAACTTGAAGAAATGGAATATAACATAGAAGAAGGATATGCTTGTCCTGAAGCTATAATAATTTCAGGAGGAAAGTCAGTTGAGAATAATCCTTTATTTGTAGAAGGATATATAACTGTTCAAGACGAAAGTGCGATGATTGTAGCGCCATTATTAGATGTAAAAGAAGGGGATACAGTTTTAGACTTATGTGCTGCTCCTGGAGGAAAAACAACTCATATAGCAGAGTTATTAAATAATACAGGAAAAGTTTTAGCTTTTGATTTACATGAAAATAAGTTATCACTAATTACTGAAAATGTTGACAGATTAGGATTAAACAATGTAACTGTAGATGTTATGGATGCAACAAAGTTAAATAGTAAATTAATAGCATCTGCTGACTCTGTTTTAATAGACGTACCATGTTCAGGTATTGGTATAATAAGAAAGAAACCAGAAATAAAGTGGAATAAAACAAGAAATTCACTTAAAGAATTAGTTCCAGTTCAAAGAGAAATAATGGATAATGCATGGCATTATTTAAAGAGTGGAGGAACTTTAGTATATTCTACATGTACTCTTAATAAAGAAGAAAATGAAGATAATATAAATTGGTTCTTAAATAAATATAAAGATGCAGAAATAGAGAAAATATTCTTAGGTAATATGGAAAACTTTATATATAATGATAATGGTTCTTTAACAATATTACCAAATCAATATATGGATGGATTCTTTGTAGCAAAGCTTAAGAAAAAGTAGTAGGTGAACCTATGGAAAATTTATTAGATTTCACATTAGAAGAATTACAAAATTGGATGAAGGAAAATGGGGAAAGTGCTTTTAGAGCAAAGCAAGTTTTTTCATGGATATATAATGAAGTATGGGATTATGATGATATGAAGAATATTCCTAATTCTTTAAAGCATAAACTAAAAGATAACTTTTATATAGGAATACCTAAAATTGAAGAAGTATATGAGTCTTCTTTAGATGGAACTAAAAAAATGCTTTTAAGATTTAGAGATGGAAACATAATAGAATCAGTAATAATGCAATATAAACATGGAAATTCAATATGTATTTCAACACAAGTAGGGTGCAGAATGGGATGTAAGTTCTGTGCTTCTACCTTAGGTGGGCGTGTTAGGGATTTAACTTGTGGAGAGATTTTAGCACAAGTTATTATAGGTAAAAAAGTATGTGGTGATAGAATTTCAAATATAGTACTTATGGGAAGTGGGGAACCTCTAGATAATTTTGATAATGTTATGAAGTTCCTTAAACTAGTAAATGCTGATTATGGATTAAATATTGGTCAAAGACATATTACTTTATCTACATGTGGTATAGTACCTAAAATAATTGAATTAGCAGATAAAGAGATGAGCATAACATTAGCGATTTCATTACATGCATTTAGCGATGAGAAGAGAAAAGAAATAATGCCTATAGCAAATAAGTATACTATATCTGAAATTTTAGATTCCTGTAGATATTACATAGAAAAAACAGGAAGAAGAATTACTTTTGAATACTCATTAGTTTCAGGAGTAAATGATAGTAAAGAAGATGCTAGATCGCTAGGAAGAATTTTAAAAGGTATGTTATGTCATGTTAATTTAATTCCTGTAAATGAGATAAAAGAAAATACGCTAAAAAGACCATCTAAAAAGGTTATAGAGGAATTTGAAGAGATATTAAAGAATAATGGTATTGAAGTTACTGTAAGAAGGGAAATGGGTGCAGACATAAATGCTGCTTGTGGACAGTTAAGAAAGAGTTACATAGAGTCTGCTAAGTAAAAGGAAGGGGTTATTGTATGGTTAGTATGAAGAGTGATAAAGGGATAGTTAGAAGTTTAAATGAAGACTATGCTGATTTTTATGAAGGAAATAACTATAAGATTTATGTTGTAGCTGATGGAATGGGAGGCCATAATGCTGGAGAAGTAGCAAGTAAAATGGCTGTGGAATCAGTAATTGAATATATAAATAAGCAGGACTTATTAGAACACTCTTTAGAAGAAGCTATTTTATATGCCAATAGAAAAATATATGATCTTTCAATAAAAGAAAAGAGTTATGGTGGCATGGGAACAACATTAACCGCTTGTCTTGTAAGAGATAATATAATTGAGATTGCAAATGTTGGAGATAGTTGCTGTTTTGGTTTGAATGAAAAAGGAATAATCAAATTAACAAAAGATCACTCGTTGGTACAAGAACTTATAGATTCAGGATCTTTGACAGAAGAGGAAGGTAGAAATCATCCTAAGAAGAACATAATAACAAGAGCATTAGGTACTTCGAAAGATGTAGTAGTAGATATATTTAAAATTGAAAAGAATAAGTTTAAAGTCTTTTTACTTTGTTCAGATGGATTGATTAATGAAGTATCTAAAGAAGAAATTTTTAATATTATTACTAATAGTAAAGATTTAGATCAGGCTACTAATGAGCTGGTTTCTTTAGCAAAAGAACAAGGGGGAAGAGATAATATTACTGTCTTGCTGTTTGGAGGAGAGGTGTAGAAATGATCGGGATGATATTAGGGGATAGATATGAGTTATTAGAAGTAATAGGTGAAGGTGGAATGGCTGTAGTTTACAAGGCTAGAGATAAAAAGCTTAATAGACTAGTAGCAGTAAAAATTCTAAAAAAAGAATTTGCTGATAATAAAGATATATCTGAGAAGTTTAAAAAAGAAGCTACAGCTATAGCTAATTTATCTGATATGAATATAGTTAATGTATTAGATGTAGGACATGAAGATGAAGATAATATAGACTATTTTGTAATGGAATTAGTTGAAGGAAAAACATTAAAAGAGATAATATTATCAAATGGAAAGATTAGTTGGTCTACAGCAAGTACAATTGCAATTCAAGTAGCTAAAGCTTTAGACTGTGCTCACAGAAATGGAATTATTCATAGAGATGTAAAACCACAAAATATACTAATAACTGAGCATGGTGATGTTAAAGTAACAGATTTCGGAATTGCAAAAAGTGCAACATCTTCTACTATTACAAATACAACAACAATTATGGGATCAGCTCACTATTTATCTCCAGAACAAGCTAAAGGTACATTTATAGATTATAGAACAGATTTATATTCTTTAGGGATAGTATTATATGAAATGGTAACAGCTAAGCTTCCTTTTGATGGAGAATCACCAGTTACTATTGCTTTAAAGCATATACAGCAAGAGCCAATCGAGCCTAAAAAGTTAAATGATGCAATACCAGAAAGTTTAAATAATTTTATTCTTAAAGCTATTAGCAAGGATCCTATTTTAAGATATCAAACTGCAAAAGAAATGATTAGTGACTTACAAAGAATAAAAGAAAATCCTATGGTAGGAATACAACCACCTTCTGAAAATGATGGTGGAAGAACTATCGTGATGAGTCCTATTAAGACTGATGTTAATCCAAAACCCAAAAAAGCTGATAAAGTAATCCAACACCAAAATCGAATAGATAATGAAGAGTATGAAGAAGATGAAGAAGATTTTGATGATGATTATTTTAAGAAGAAAAATAAGAAAAAAGGCAAAGGATTAATAGTTGGTGGAATAATAGTAGTTCTTTTATTACTAGTAGGAATCTTTACAACTATATTTCTTAGTGGAAATAAAGTTGAACAAATTAAAGTTCCTAATATAGTAGGTAAGAATTTCGATGAAGCAAAAAAAGAAATTGAAGCATTAGGTTTAAAACTTGAGGTAGAGAAAACAGAAAATAGTGATAAACCAGATGGTGAAATTTTAAGTAGTAATCTGTTAGCTGATGCAATGATAGATAAAGGATCAATTATTAAAGTTGTTGTTTCAGGTGGAGTAGAAAAAGTTATTGTACCAAATTTAAGAGATTATGAAGAAAATGTAATAAAGCAATATTTAGATTCTAAAGGATTTAAATATGAATTAAATTATGAATTTAATGATGATGTTGAAAAAGGATATTATGTTAGTCAAGATCCTAAGGCTGGAACTGAAATACCTAAAGGTGATACTATTTATGTAACTATAAGTAAGGGCCCTGAGGTTAAATTAGTTAAAGTTAAAAACTATATTGGATATAATGTTAATGATGCAAAAGCAGATTTAGAAAATCAAAAGTTTATAGTTAATATTATTGAACAAGAAACAGATAGACAAAATGAAGATGGAAAAGTAATAGATCAACCTGTTAAAGATATTGAAGTTAAAGAGGGAACATCTATTGATCTTTATGTAGGAAAATACGTTGAACCTACAACAGATATAAATCAATTTATATCAGAAGGAATGCTACTATCAGATGCAATTGTTGTATTAGATTCTAATAATATTAAGTATAGCGTAGATGGAGGAATGCCTCCAGCAGCAGAAACTAACCAATATAAGGTGGTAGGATTTACACCAAGCATAAAAGATGGTGAACTTGTTAAAATACAAGTAGAAAAGATAGAATCATTACCTACGGATACATCTCCAGAAAGTCAATCTTCAGAAAATCAACCTTCAGAAAATCAATCGCCAAATAACGAAGGATCAAATTAAAATACTAAATGGTATTAGACTAATTTATATAATGAATACCCCTTTATAGTAGAAGTTTCATAGATAAAATTGCTTCTATAAAAGGGGTATTCTTATTATATTTATAGGTAATAGCTTAAATATATTGCATTTTTTATTAAAAGGTGTTTATTATAATAAGAGAACAAATTCTTTGGAGGAAATATGAAAGGAAAAATAATTAAGGGAATTGGTGGTTTTTACTATGTAAAAACATCAGAAGGACTTATTGAATGTAAGGCCAGAGGTAAATTTAGACATAAAGATATGAAGCCTATGGTTGGAGATGATGTAGAAATAGAAGTTAGTAATGGTAAAGGGGTAATTGAAGATATATTTGAGAGGAAATCTCAATTGATTAGACCTACTGTTGCAAATGTAACTCAGGCTTTTGTTGTTTTTGCTGTCAAAAATCCAGATATAAATTTTGATTTATTAAATAGGTTTTTGATTTTATGCGAACACAATAATATTAAAGCAGTAGTATGTTTAAATAAGGTGGATTTAGTTTCAGAAGAAGAGAAAGAAGCTATAAGGCAAAGAATAGTAGATATAGGCTATGAAGTGTTATACATAAATGCAAAAAAAGGAATTGGAGTAGAAAAGCTTAGAGAGAAGTTAGATAATAATGAAACAGTTTTATGTGGGCCGTCAGGGGCTGGTAAATCAACACTAATTAATACATTAACTCAAAAGTTCCATATGGAAACAGGGGAAGTATCAGAAAAGATAGGAAGAGGTAAACATACAACAAGGCATAGTGAATTAATAGATGTAGTTGGTGGATATATAGTAGATACTCCAGGATTTTCAACGTTAGAAGTAAACTTTATTGAAAAAGAAGATTTAAGATATAGTTTTCCGGAATTTGAAGAGTATAATAATTTGTGTAAATTTAGAGGGTGTCTTCATTATAAAGAACCTAACTGTGCAGTAAAAAAAGCAGTTGAAGAAGGCAAAATTAACAAATATAGATATGATTTTTATATAAGAACATTAGAAGAGAAAATGGATGGGAGGAAATATTAATGATAAAGATTGCACCGTCAATATTATCAGCAGATTTTTCGAAATTAGGAGAGGATATAGAGAAACTTCATAATGCTGGAGCTGATTTCATTCATATTGATGTTATGGATGGAAGATTTGTTCCAAACATAAGTTTTGGTATGCCAATAATAAAAGCTATAAGAAATAGAACAGATAAAGTTTTTGATGTTCATTTAATGATTGAAGAACCATCAAAATATATTGATGACTTTATAGCAGCAGGAGCAGATTTAATCACTATACATTATGAAGCAGAGAAGCATATAGATAGAGCTATACAGTATATTAAATCTAAAGGTGTTAAGGCTGCTGTAGCGCTTAATCCAGGAACACCTACAACTGTTTTAAAGGATATAATAAGTGAATTAGATATGGTGCTTATAATGTCTGTAAATCCTGGATTTGGTGGGCAGAAGTTTATAAAATATTCTATAGATAAAATAAAAGAAGTTAAAGCTATGAGTGAAAAGGTTAATAAAGATTTGCTTATTCAAGTTGATGGAGGAATTGACCCTTCTAATGTTTTAGATGTTATTGAAGCAGGAGCAAACGTTATTGTAGCAGGTTCAGCAGTGTTTAAAAATGGAGAGATAGAAAAGAATATTTCATTATTAAGAGGAAGATAGTATGAAGGCTTTAATAGTTTCAGGAGGAGAAAGACCGTCTATAGAGTTGTTAAAAGAAATAGCGGCTGAATCAGAGCTAATTATTGGTGCTGATAAAGGTTGTGATTCTTTATATGATTCAAAAATAATACCTAAATATATAGTAGGAGATTTTGATTCTGCTAATATTAAAAAAGTCAATTATTTAAAAGAATATGGAGCTATAAAGTTAGAATTTAACCCGGAAAAAGATTTTACTGATTCAGATAGTGCACTAAATTTAGCAATAGAAGAAGGGGCTAATGATATAATATTATTAGGGGTTACAGGTAGTAGATTAGATCATACCTTTGGAAATTTAGGATTACTAATTAGCGCGTTGAATAAAAATGTTAAGGCTACCATTATAAATGAAAATAATAAAATATTTATCGTTAGAAATAGTGTTTCTTTAAATAAAGATATAAGATACAAGTACATATCATTTTTATCTTATGGAGATGTAGTAAAAGGGCTAACTATAAGAAATGCAAAATATAATTTAAAAAATTATGATCTTTTTATAGGAGATACTATGACAGTGTCTAATGAATTTATAGATGAAAATATAGAAGTAGAATTTAAGTCAGGTAAACTTTTAGTAATTTACTCTAATGATTAAATAAATTGTCTAAAAATAAAATAATATTTATTTTAAAATTTCTTAAAAATTAATCACCTAATTCCTTACTAATGCATAATATGAATATGTAGGAAAGGTGATTTTTTTTAGGAGGGATTTTAATGAGGATAATAGCAATAAAATTACCGAAGTTTTTATCATCTATTATTAAGTTTTTTACAAGAAAAAAATAATTACATAGGGATATAATGATACCTATAAAATTAAAAAATAAAAAATGCAATTGAGTTAATCAATTGCATTTTTTATTTGAACTTATATTGCTCTTTCAACCTTACCAGATCTAAGGCATCTTGTACATACATGAACAGTTTTTGGTGTTCCGTTAACTAAAGCCTTTACTCTCTTTATGTTAGGAGCCCAAGTTCTCTTAGATTGACGATGTGAGTGTGAGTATTGAGTTCCAGATACAACACCTTTGTTACAAACTTCGCATCTTCTTGCCACTTGAAAACACCTCCTTATTATGTGAAGATAAATTCTCTTCAATAGGACAAAATAGATTCTATCATAAAATATATACAATTTGCAAGCGAAAATAAAAAAAAATAGAAATATACTAATAATATTTTTTATGAAAACCTATATAAGGATAATTTTACTTGAATTAATAGGTTAACTAATATACAATATTTTATAAGGATAATTATAAGGAGGATTCTATATGGTTGGATATGTAAACAATCTTGGAAATATACGTTACTCTGAGGAAGTACTTGCTAAAATAGTAGGTTTATCTACTATGGAGTGCTATGGCGTTGTTGGAATGGTTTCTAAAAATGCTACAGAAGGATTTTGGGAACTTATAAGAGTTGAAAACTTAAGTAAAGGTGTAAAATTAAAATTTAATGATGATGATAAATTAGAAATAGAATTATTTGTTATGGTTGAATACGGAACTAAGATTTCTGTTATAGCAAATAATATAATACAAAAGGTTCGTTATAGCGTTGAAAATTATACTGGATTAAGTGTGGCTTCAGTAACAGTAAACGTTCAAGCGGTTAGAGTCTAGGAGGTAACATAATGAAATATGAAAGAATAAACGGCCATGATTTTTATAATATGGTTGTTAATGCTAGCAATAGACTTGTAGAGGAAAGCGATTTTGTAAATGCTTTAAATGTTTTCCCAGTTCCAGATGGAGATACAGGAACTAACATGTCTATGACATTTAAGGCTGCAGTTAAAGAAATTGAAAATTTAAACTCAGAATCTATAGGAGAAACTTCTAAAAAGTTAGCTAAAGGTGCCCTAATGGGTGCTAGAGGAAACTCAGGTGTTATTTTATCACAAATTCTTAGAGGAATATCTAAAGGATTAGAAGGAAAAAATGATGTAGACTCTACTGAACTTGCGTTAGCATTTTTAGAAGGGAGCAAAGCTGCGTATAAAGCAGTAATGCGTCCTACAGAAGGAACTATTCTTTCAGTTATAAGAGCAGCGGCTGAAGCAGCTGTAAAAGAAGAAAAACAAGATGTGGTAGAGTTGTTAAAAGTTGTTGTTGATGCATCAAAGGTAATGCTTGATAAGACTCCAGATCTTTTACCAGCTTTAAAGAAGGCTAAAGTAGTTGATTCAGGTGGTATGGGATTATATATAATTTTACAAGGAATGTATGATGCCCTTAAGGATGATATAAAAGCTGAAATAAAAGATGTGGTTGTAAAAGATGCAAATATGTCAGGTGCTGGAGCTGGATCTGCTAATGATGTAGATATTAAGTTTGGATACTGTACAGAATTTATTATATTAGGTGATGCTAAGAAAGCTAAAGCATTCCAAGATGAAATTGAGCCATTAGGTGACTCTATGATAGTAGTTGGATATGATGATGTAATAAAAGTACATATTCATACTAATAATCCAGGACTAGTTTTAGAAAAAGCAGTAGCAGTAGGTGAATTATCTAAAATTAAAATAGATAACATGAGAGAAGAGCATAGAGAAATGCTTGAGAAAGAAGAACTATTAGCAGATAAGCTTGAAGAAACTGAAGAAGTAGAAAAGAAGAAGTATGCTTTTGTATCTGTTGCAATGGGAAGTGGAATCACTAGTGTTCTTAAAGATTTAGGTGTTGATTACGTTATTGAAGGTGGTCAAACAATGAATCCATCTACTCAAGATATGATGGAGTGTATTTCAAAGTTAAATGCTGAGCATATATTCATACTTCCAAATAATAAAAATATAATAATGGCAGCAAATCAAGCAGCTGAAATAGCGGATAAAGATGTTAGAGTAATACCTACTAAGAGTATTCCACAAGGTATAACTTGTATAACTATGTTTAATCCAGAGGAAGATGCAGAAGTAAATGAAGCAAATATGATGGAAGCTCTTGATATGGTTAAGACAGGCTCTGTAACATATGCTGTAAGAGATACTGAAATGGATGGTATCGAAATAAAAGAAGGAAATATGTTAGGTTTAGTGGAAGGTAAAATCAAAAAAGTTGGAGATGACTATTTTGAAGTTGCTAAAGAAATACTTGAGTCTATGATAGATGATGAAAGTGAACTTATAACTATTTTCTATGGTAGTGATGTTGAAGAAAGTAAAATAGAAGATTTTGTAGCTGAATTAGAAGAGAAATATGAAGACTTCGATGTACAATGCTATAAAGGAGATCAACCTTTATATTACTTCATAATGTCAGTAGAATAATAATAAAAGGCTGTTGCAAATGCACAGCCTTTTTGCGTATAATTATTAAAATATACTTAATTTGGGATGAGGTGTATTTATGGATGTTACTAAAGATATAGGAAGTTTAAAAGGTGTGGGGCCAAAGCTTAAAGAGAAGCTTAATAAATGTGGAATTTTTACTATTTTAGATTTGCTTTTATATTTTCCTAGAGATTATGAGTTCTTAAGAAGTAATATATCAATTGATGAAATTGATGAAAAAGAAAAGCAGGTTTTGACTTGTAAGTGTACTAGTATAGAAAGAGATGTAAAGACGAGAACAGGAAAATTTATAACTACTATAAAATTTGATTATTTAGGGCATATTGTAGATGGAAAATGGTTTAATCAAAGATTTATAAAAAACTCATTTAAAGTTGGAGAAAGTTATGATTTGTTGGGGAAATATAAAAAGATAGGCAATAGGTTAGAAATAGTTAATCCTATTGTTGGAGTAAAAGTTGCTAAAGAAAATGAAATTGTACCAAAATATAGCTTGAAAGGAGATATGACAGATAAAATTTTAATAAAGCTTATAAATCAATGTATAGAGGATTTGAAAATTGAAGATAATCTTCCTAAAGAGTTAATAGAAAAGTATAAGCTTACTGATTTAGATTTTGCTATAAGAAATATTCATTTTCCTTCAGGTAGAGAAGCATTAGAAAAAGCTATAACAAGATTAAAATTTCAAGAGTTATTTAATTATTCTATGAAGTTGCTTATATTAAAAAGAAAGCTAAAGAGTAAAAATGGAATAAAATTTGAATGGGCAAAGGAGTTAACAGATCTTAAAGAATCTCTCCCATATAGTCTTACTGAAGCTCAAACAAGAGTAGTTAGAGAAATACTTAGAGATCAAAAAAGCCCATTTCCTATGAATAGACTTGTACAAGGAGATGTTGGAAGTGGTAAAACTGTAGTAGCTCTTATAGCAATGTTTAATGTTGTAAAAAATGGGTATCAGGCTACTTTGATGGTGCCTACAGAGATATTAGCTAACCAACATTATTTGGAAGCGAGAAAGTTATTAGAACCATTTAATGTACATATAGAACTTTTAACTGGTAGTACATCGCTAAAGGAAAAAAAGAGAATAAAAGAACTTATAGCAACAGATACTCCTATGATAGTAATAGGAACGCATGCATTAATTCAAGAAGATGTAGATTTTGCAAATTTAGGTCTAGCAATAACAGATGAGCAGCATAGATTTGGAGTTGAGCAACGAAATAAACTTATTAATAAAGGGAGAAGACCTGATGTATTAGTTATGACTGCTACCCCTATACCTAGAACCTTGGCTTTATATGTGTACTCTGACTTAGATATATCGGTTATTGATAAGTTACCACCTGGAAGAAAGCCGGTTGAAACAAAATTCTTCTTAGAAAATGATAGGGATGCTGGTTATTCTTTAGTTATGGATGAAATTAATAAAGGGCGACAAGTGTATATTGTATGTCCGTTAATTGAAGAAGATGAAAAGATGGAGCTTAATTCTGTTGAAAAGTTATATAGAGAACTAAAGGAAGGAATTTTTAGAAATGTAGAAGTTGAGATTTTGCATGGTAAAATGAAGCCTAAGGAAAAAGACGATATAATAAATAGATTTAAGAAAAATGAGACAAAGGTGATTATTTCAACTACAGTAATTGAAGTAGGAGTAAATGTTCCTAATGCTTCGGTTATGATAATTGAAAATGCTGAGAGGTTTGGTTTAGCTCAGCTACATCAATTAAGAGGAAGAGTTGGAAGAGGGCAGTATGAATCTTATTGCATTTTAATCGGTAAAGCTAAAAGTGAAGTAACTAAAAAAAGAATGGAAATCATGACTTCATCAACTGATGGATTCTATATATCAGAACAAGATTTGAAGTTAAGAGGATCAGGTGAAATGTTTGGGATGAGACAAAGTGGTGATGAAGGATTAATATTAGCTAATATATATGAGGATTTAGCGATTTTAAGGTGCGCAAGAGAAGAGGGTAAGCAATTATTAAATTCAACTGATCCAGAAAAGATACGACTTTGTAATGAGATAGCTGAATCACTTGATAGATGGAGTCAGTATATCTGCTTTAATTAAAGCAGAGTTCAAATTTTAATTTAGAGATAATCGAGCTCGTACAATAGACGTTACGAGAAGATGTTTGATTAAATAAATAAATTGTTAAGTGGAAAATTATATGATAGAATTAAAATGTTAAAAAAAAAGGAGGAATTACAGTGAGAATTATAGCAGGAAAAGCAAGAGGACGTAAATTAATACCTCCAGCAACGATGGAAACAAGACCTACTCTAGATAGAGTAAAGGAATCTATGTTTAGCATAATACAAAATCATATTCCAGATGCTGTAGTAGTGGATGTTTTTGCAGGAACAGGGAGTTTAGGATTAGAAGCTGCAAGTAGAGGTGCTAAAGAAGTTTATTTGGTAGATAGAAGCAAAGATGCATTTTCTTTATTGAAACAGAATATTGAAAATCTTAAGTTTGAGGATACATGTTATGCATTGAATAAAGATTCGTATGAAGCTTTAAAGTATCTAGCTGATAAAAATAAAGTTTTTGATGTTATTTTTATAGATCCACCATATTGTAGAGAAATGATACCAGAGGCAATGAAGATAATTCATGATAGAAAGTTATTAAATGAAGATGGAATTATAGTAACTAAAATTGATTCTATTGAGGAAATATATGAAGGAAATGATAATATAGCTTTATTTAAAAGTAGAAAATATGGTAATACAACAATATGTTTATATAAAATTGAGGAGTAAAAAAGAAAGAAAATGAAAGTAGCAATTTATCCAGGTAGCTTTGATCCAATTACAAATGGGCATTTAGATATTATAACTAGAGGCTCCAAAATATATGATAAACTTATAGTAGGAGTACTAGTGAATATAGATAAAAAAGGTTTATTTAGTATAGAGGAGAGAGTTGAGTTAATAAAGAAAGTAACTATGCATTTGCCAAATGTTGAAGTTATATGTTTTAATGGACTTTTAGTTGATTTAGCAAGGAAGTATGAAGCTAAAGTTATTTTAAAAGGGTTAAGAGCGGTTTCGGATTTTGAATATGAATTTCAAATGGCTCTTATGAACTCTCAATTAGATCCGAATATTGAGACCTTATTTATGATGACTTCATCAGAGTATTCTTATTTAAGTTCATCATCTGTAAAACAGGTAGCTAAGTTTGGTGGGAACATAAGTGGGTTAGTGCCTGATGAGATAATTACAGAAGTGTATAATAAGATAAGAGATTTAGGGGGGGAGTAGCTTGAATAAGCTAGAATTGAATATTATTGATTTGTTAGAATATTTACAAGAGATGTTAGATAGTTCTGCAAAAATGCCTATTACTGGCAAGGTTATGGTTGATAAAAAAGAATTTAAGGAAGTTATAGACCAAGTTATTAATTATTTACCAGATCAACTAAAAAAAGCTGAATGGGTAATGAATGAAAAAGATAGAATACTTTCAGAAGCTCAAAAGGAATTTGAGATTGCAAGAAGAGAAAGTGCTCAACTTATGAAAGAGAAAGTTGAAAATCATGATTTAGTTAAAGAAGCTAAAATTCGTGCAAATGAAATAATAGCTTTAGCACAAAGAGATGCAAAAGCTATTAGAGTAGGTTCAAGAGAATATTCTAATGAAATTCTTTTAGAACTTGATAAAGAGGTTGAAAATAAAAAGATTGAACTTATAACAGCAATGCAAGAATCCTTTGAAAAAGCTGCTAAAGAAATTGATGAAAAATTAAGTGATACTGGTAAGATTATAAAAGAAAATATTGCTGAATTAAGAAACATGTAAATTCTTTTTATATCTTATAAAAGTACATATAAGTGATAATATCAATATACAGTAGATAATAAGAAGTATTTTATTATCTATATAAAAAGTTTGAATTGGAAAAGTTGATACTGGGGTATCTTTTACAAAAAAGATACATGCTATAAATGTAATTATAAAACTTATTATTCCTTGAATAAATTTTAAAAATGAGTATTTAAATAATGAAATATTTAAGTCTCCAATAAAAGAACTTATTTGTGCTATAACAGATAATCCGGAAAAAGAACAAATAAAACTTATTATAGATAGCTTTAATATTAACGGTAATGTAGATGAACTGATAAGCTTACAACCGTTAGTGAATTCGATGCTACCTAGTAAAGTTCCATATAAAGAAGATGAAGGTATATTTAAAAAATCTTCTATGTTTTTAAAAGTAATGCTTATATAAGCATTACTTTTTATTATGCTTATAATAATTGAAAAAATGATAACGAACGCACCAACTTGTAATGTTGTGTTTACACTGTTTTCAATAGAAGTTTTTAAAGCAGAGCCTATAGATACTTTTTTGAATCCGGAATGCATAACCTTTGAATTTTTATTAAAATCTCCTTTAGGAATAGTAATAATTCCAATGATTAGTGGAGAAAGATAGTTAGCTATTAAAAGTATAAAGCCTAATTTGGTATTTCCAAACATGGTAGCTCCTACAGAACCTATTAAAAACATAGGACTAGCATTTGATGCTATATTTAATAATCTTTCGAATTCTTTCTTATTAATATATCCTAAATTGTATAAATCGCAACAATACTTACAACCTAATGGATAACCGCATAGCACACTTGCTGCTATAGGAAATGAAGAATTCTTTGAAAGTTTTAAAGGTCTACATAATAAAGGTCCAAGGATTTTTGAATATAATGATATCCCATCATAACAAATTAAAAGATTACATATAAAAGAAAAAGGAAATATAGTTGGTAATATAGTTTTTATAACTAAATTTAAACCGACTAAAGAAGCGTTTATACAATCTTTCAGATTTAATACAAATAAAATAATACAAAATGAAATTAAAAAGCTTACAAAATAATTCTTATTTATATTAAGAAGTTTTAGTAATACAAATATAAGAATAAAAATTGAAAGCCATAAGAATATAATACTATGCATAGAAACTCCTCCCATCTATAGTATTTATATGCTTATGACTTTATAATATTATTATTTTATTATCGGATTTTTTAAATAATCTGATTTTGGATTTAAATTTGGGTTAAGAATAGAATAAGCTTTTGTTGCTAAAATATCTAATTCCAATAATGGATTATTAGGGTGTTTAGGAACTTTTGTAATCAAAGGTATAGAAGAGGTCTTTTTTATTGAAGATAAAATTTCTCTTCCTTTTGAATTAAACCCTAAAATTCGTCCAAAATTATATTGACTTATAGTGTTTTTATCAAAGTTATAATTATCAAAGCCGATAAAGATTTGAGTAAGTAATCTTGAAATTTTTGTGTAAGTATATCTTTTGCTTTTTACTCTAAGAATTAAATCATCATAAGAAGTGCTGTCTATAACTTCTTTTAATATTTTCTTATCTAAACCTTCTGATGCTTCATAAAGATTGTTAAAATTTACGCAATTAGTTGAGATTTTATATCTTAAAAATTTATATAAATCTTCATCAAAAGAAAAAGTGTATCCATCGTTTTTTAGGGATTTTAAAATATTATATGATGGTTCTGGCATTACTGAACTCAAAGTGTTAATAGAGTATTCATTATCAGAAAGTGCTTTTCTAATAGATGTAGCAGAAGAGAAAGTACTTTCTATATTAGTTTCATTGTAATTGCTGCCTTCACGTTTTAAAGTATATGGTTTTATTTTGCTTTTTTCTAATAGAATAGCTTTAATATATTCTATTCCTAATATATTATTTGAAGATGAAATAACATCTTTAATAGAATCATCCTTTGAAAAATCTATTAGTGATTTTTCCCTAGCTTTAGCAAAAGAAATTCCTTCTTTAAGATTGTTTTTTAACATATTGTTAAAAGAGTCATTATTTGTAGTTAAAATTTTAGCAATTTTATAAAGTGAATCCACGTCTCCGCATTCAGAACCAAAGTAAAGATTATCTACGACTCCTAGAGAATTTAAAATAGAGACAGCACCTCTAGCGAAAATTTCAGCAGAAGAAACTGCGTAAAAAGTCGGTAACTCTAGTACCAAATCTACTCCGTTTTCTAGAGCCATTTCGGTTCTTTTCCATTTATCGATTATCGCTGGACCACCTCTTTGTACAAAATTTCCGCTCATTATACATACTATTCCATCACAGTTTGTAGCTTTCTTTGCCTCGGTAATATGATATAAATGACCGTTATGAAATGGATTATATTCTGTAATTATACCTGTAATATTCATATTAGCGCTCCTTTTAGGGAAATATAAAATCATTATAACATAAGATAAAAAAAGTAAAATAAGTTATAGTAAAATGATATAATACATAATATTCAGAAAATTAATAATATAAAGAATTAAATATTTAAAGTAAATTTCTATTGAAAAATATAGCTATATAGGAGTATATTAGATAATGAATGATTCGTCCTTGTGACTACGAAAGGAGAAATTAAAATGGAACTTATGAATAAATTATTCGAAGCTGCAAAAGCAAATAAGCAAAGAATAGTTTTACCAGAAGGTGAAGAGCAAAGAACTATAATTGCTACTGAAGAAATTAAGAACCAAGGGTTAGCTTATCCAATACTAATTGGTAATCAAGAAAATATAATGAATATGGCTAAAGAGCTTAATGTTGATTTATCTGGTGTTGAAATAATTGATCCTAACAGTTATGAAAAGATTGATGAGTATGTAAAAGCCTTTTATGAAATAAGAAAAAATAAAGGTATGACAATGGAGAAAGCTGAAAAAATAGTGAGAGATCCACTATATTTTGGTACTATGATGGTTAAGTTAGATGATGCTGATGGTATGGTATCAGGTGCTATACACACTACAGGAGATCTTTTAAGACCAGGTCTTCAAATCATCAAGACAACTCCAGGGGTATCAGTTGTATCAAGCTTCTTCATAATGATGGTACCAGATTCACCATATGGAGAAAATGGTATGTTATTATTTGCAGATTGTGCTGTTAATCCAAATCCTACATATGAACAATTAGCAGCAATAGCTATAGCTACTGCAGATACTGCTAAAAATTTATGTAAGGTAGAACCAAGAGTTGCGATGTTATCATTCTCAACTATGGGAAGTGCTGATCATGAGCTAGTTGAAAAGGTAAGAAAAGCTACTGAACTTGCAAAAGAATTAAGACCAGATTTAATGATCGATGGAGAAATGCAATTAGATGCAGCTATAGTTGGAAAAGTTGCTGCTCAAAAAGCTCCAAATAGCAAAGTTGCTGGAAGAGCAAATGTATTAGTGTTCCCAGATTTACAATCAGGAAATATTGGATATAAATTAGTTCAAAGATTTGCTGGTGCTGAAGCTATAGGACCTATGTGTCAAGGTTTTGCTAAACCAATAAATGACTTATCAAGAGGATGTAGCTCAGAAGATATAGTTAATGTAGTTGTGCTAACAGCTGTTCAGGCTCAAGCTCAAAATAAGTAATATATTAAGAGGTGTTTATAAATGAAAGTATTAGTAATTAATTGCGGAAGCTCATCATTAAAATATCAATTAATCGATATGGCTACAGAAGAATCTTTAGCTCAAGGATTAGTTGAAAGAATAGGAATCGAAGGTTCTGTTTTAACTCAAAAAGTTGAAGGAAGAGAAAAATATATAGTTAAAGAAGCTATGAAAGATCATAAAGATGCTATAAGATTAGTTTTAGCAGCTTTAGTAGATGAAAACAACGGAGTTATTTCATCTATGGAAGAAATCAATGCTGTAGGACATAGAGTTGTTCACGGTGGAGAAAAATACAACAAGTCAGTTGTTATAAACGATGAAGTTAAAAACTATATTGAAGAATGCTTTAAGTTAGCTCCATTACATAATCCAGCTAATATGATAGGTATCAAGGCTTGTGAAGAATTAATGCCAAACACTCCAATGGTAGCTGTTTTTGATACTGCTTTCCACGGAACAATGCCAGAAGAAGCTTACCTATATGCTTTACCATATGAATTATATGAAAAGCACGGAATTAGAAAATATGGATTCCACGGAACTTCTCATAAATACGTTTCTCAAAAAGTTGCAGAAGTTATGGGTAGAGATATAAAAGATCTTAAGATTATAACTTGTCATTTAGGAAATGGATCAAGTGTATGTGCAGTTAAAAATGGAGAATCAGTTGAAACTTCTATGGGATTCACACCACTTGAAGGTTTAGCAATGGGTACTAGATCAGGTAGTATAGACCCAGCTATAGTTACTTTCTTAATGAAAGAAGAAGGATTAACTGCTGATGAAGTTACAGATTTATTAAATAAAAAATCAGGAGTATTAGGAATTTCAGGAATAAGCTCAGACTTTAGAGATATTGAAGATGCTGCTTATAAAGAAAAAGTTCACAGAGCTCAATTAGCTTTAGATATATTCCACTACAAAGTAAGAACTACTATAGGTGCATACGCTGCTGCTATGGGTGGAGTTGATGCTATAGTCTTCACAGCTGGTGTTGGTGAAAATGGACCAGAAACAAGAGAAGAAATACTTAAAGGATTAGAATTCTTAGGTGTTAAATGTGATACAGAAGCAAATAAAGTTAGAGGAAAAGTAAGAGAAATATCTACAGCAGATTCTACTGTTAAAGCATTTATAATTCCAACTAACGAAGAGTTAATGATTGCAAGAGATACTTTAGAATTAATATCAAAGTAATTATTATATAAATAGCTTGACTTTTAATGTCGGCGTAGATATAATAAATTGTGTTTGAAATGGGTAAATTAAAGCCTAAGGAGTGAAAATGGTGCTTTGCTCAAGCTATACGTAATGTATAATATATCTTCTTTAAGATATGAGGAGTAAAATCCAGAGCTTATAATTATGGAAGTACAATTTTTAGATTTACTTGTCAAAGATGGAAGAAAGAAAGCGGTTGATTTCTCACTTGATTTAGAACCTATAAAGTTTGAAGGAGAAATCATTAAAGCAATCAAACCTGTTAAGGTAGAGGGACAAATAGTATCAAGAAATGATGTTCTTGAATTAGAAGCCACTATCAAGACAGAATTAGAACTTAATTGTTCAAGGTGCTTAGATACCTTTATCTATCCAATAGATATTGATATAGAAGAAAGGTTTACAAATAATAAAGAACTTCAAGATGAAGAAGGGATTATATTTGTAGAAGGGGATACTTTAGATTTATCCCTAATTGTTGAAAATAGTATTATTTCAACCTTACCTATCAAGAGACTTTGCGCTGAAGACTGTAAGGGTCTTTGTTCCAATTGTGGAGCCAATTTAAATGTTGACAAATGTAGTTGTAACAATTATGATGTCGATATTAGGCTAGCAAAGCTCAAAGAGTTGTTTGGGGAATAAGGAGGTGTAATAATGGGAAATCCAGCGAGAAAGACATATAGAGCAAAAAGAGATTCTAGAAGAGCTCAAACTTTTAAGTTAAGCTTACCAGGAATAGTTGAATGTCCACAATGCCACGAAATGAAGATGGCTCACAGAGTTTGTAAGAACTGTGGATTCTACAAAGGTAAAGAAGTTGTTGCTTCAACTGAAGAATAAAGAAAGTCATATGACTTTCTTTTCTTTTATATATAAAGAAATAAAGGGGTGAACCAAATGAAAATAGCTATAGATGGTATGGGTGGAGATCATGCACCTAAGGCTGTAGTAGAAGGTGTTGTAAAGGCTACAGAAGAATTTAAGGATATAGAATTTTTCATAACAGGACCAGAAGAACAGATTAAAGAAGAGTTACAAAAGTGTAATTATATTGGAGATAGAATAAAGATAGTAAATGCTACTGAAGTTATAACTAATAATGAGCATCCAGTTATGGCTATCAGAAAGAAAAAGGATTCAAGCATTTGTAAAGCTTTAAACCTTGTTAAAGATAAAGAATGTGATGCTGTTATCTCTGCAGGAAGTACAGGAGCTTTCTTAGCTGGATGTACTTTTGTCGTAGGTAGAATTAAAGGAATAAAGAGACCAGCACTTGCGCCAATAATGCCAGGGAAAAATGGGCCATTTATGATAGTTGATTGTGGTGCTAATGTTGATTGTAAGCCAGAGCATTTAATTAATTTTGCGTATATGGGAAAAGAGTATTATAAGGGTGTTATGGAAAATAATAATCCTAAGGTAGGACTTGTAAATATAGGTGCTGAAGCTGAAAAAGGAAACGAATTAACTAAAGCTACTTATAGTTTATTAGAGCAAGAGGATGGATTAAACTTTGTAGGTAACGTAGAACCTAGATATATTTCAGATGGAGACACTCAAGTTTTAGTATGTGACGGATTTGTAGGTAATACAGTATTGAAAATGTATGAAGGTACTGCATCAAATCTTTTAAATATAATTAAAGAAGAGATTTTATCAACAGGAATAAAATCAAAAATCGGAGCAGTTTTATTAAAACCTGTTTTTTCAAATATTAAAAAGAAGTTTGATTATAAAGAATATGGTGGAGCACCATTTTTAGGTGTAGATGGTATATGTATAAAAGCTCATGGAAGTTCTGATGCTAAAGCTTTCAAAAGTGCAATAAGACAAACAAAGAATTTTTATGATAGTAAGGTACTAGATAAGATAAAAGAAGGTTTAGAAAACAAGTAATTTATATTGCTTTTAATATTGACGAGTAACTTAATATATAATATTATCTAAGTGGGTGAATTTAGGAGGTGAGAATATGTTTGAAAAGATTAGATCAATAATATCTGAAAAATTAGGTATCGATGAAGAAGAAATCACAATGGAATCTGCTTTTATTGAAGATTTAAATGCAGATTCATTAGATATAGTTGAACTTATTATGGCTTTAGAAGATGAATTAGAGATGGAAATTCCAGATGAAGAAGCTGAAACTTTCGTAACTGTGGCTGATATAGTTAAGTTTATGAAAGAACATGGTGAGGAATAATTAAATCCCGCAATATTGCGGGATTTAATGTTTAAAACAAAATTAGTCTATTCTTGAATTTGTTTAGAAATAGAAGCAAGTTGAAGAATATACTTGTAAGGAGCTGTACAAGATGAATAACTTTTATCAAAAAGAAGTGGAGGATGTAGTAGGGATAAAATTTAATGAACCGAGTTTATTAATGACTGCATTGACACATTCTTCATATGCTAATCAACATAGAGATGAAGCATACAATGAAAGATTAGAATTTTTAGGTGATTCTATTTTACAATTATGTATTACTGAATATCTATTTCTAAATTATAAGGAGAAAACTGAAGGTGAATTAACAAAGATTCGTAGTTTAATAGTTTGTGAAAATTCGCTGTATGAAATTGGAAGAGAACTGAATTTAGGATATTTTTTAAGAATGAGTAAAGGTGAAGAGCTTACAGGAGGAAGAGAGAGAGTATCTCTTATAGCTGATGCTGTAGAAGCTTTAATTGCTGCAATATACCTAGATAAGGGGTTAGAATTTACTAAAGATTATATTTTAGGTAGATTTGAAAAAATAATTAAAAGAGCAATTAATAATGACATAATATTAGATTATAAAACTAAACTTCAAGAACTATTGCAAAGAAATGGTGAAATATCTATAGTATATGAATTAATTAAACATGAGGGACCACCTCATAGAAGAAAATTCTTTACTCAATTAATAATAGATAATAAAGAGTTTAGTAAAGGCGAAGGTTATAGCAAAAAGGAATCGGAACAAAATGCAGCTAAGTCAGCTCTAAAGATTTTGGAGGATATAAATGAGTAAGAACTACTATATTATACCTGTTTTTATATCTCATCAAGGCTGTCCACATCAATGTGTATTTTGTAATCAAGATAGAATAGCTAGAGTTGTTGAGGATGAAGTTACAGAAAGTGATGTTAGAAAAACAATAGATGATTACTTAGAAACTATAGATGCAAAAGGAGCAACTTTAGAAGTTTCCTTTTTTGGAGGAACATTTACAGCAATACCGGTACAAAAGCAAAAAGAATTACTAAGTGTGGCGTTAGAATATAAAAATAGAGGTTTAATTCATAATATAAGACTATCAACTAGACCAGATGCTATAAATAGATACATCTTAGATTATTTAAAAGAATATAAAGTTGATATTATTGAACTTGGAGTTCAATCTTTAGATGATGAAGTTTTAATAAAAGCTGGTAGAGGACATACTGCAGAACAAGTAAAAGAAGCATCTATACTTATAAAAGAGTATAATTTTACATTAGGTCATCAAATTATGCCAGGATTACCTGGAGATACTTTTGAGAAGGATATATATACAACAAAAGCTTCTATTAGTATGAAGCCTGATATATGTAGAATATATCCGGCACTTATAATCAAAGATACTCCAATGGAGAAGATGTATGAAAGAGGAGAGTATATACCATATTCCTTGAAAGAAGCAGTAGATATATCTACTGAGATGTTAAAGCTTTATAAAGAAGCTAAAATTAAAGTGATAAGAATAGGACTTCAACCAACAGAATCTATAACATGGGGGCAAGATATTATCGATGGACCTTTCCATCCAGCATTTAGAGAACTTGTTGAAGGAAATTTAATATGTAGTAGCTTAAAAGAGAAAGCGCCTTGTGATAAGGATATTATTATAGAAATTAATCCTAAAGATGTAAGTAAGCTATATACAAATAAAAAGGAATATTTTAAAGAATTCACTAATAATAGAAGTGGAAAAGTTTTTGTTAAAGTTGAAAATAAAGTTAAAAGAAATAGAATTAGATTAACTGTAATCGAAAAGAAAGAAGAGTTTAAAATTTAGTATAGTTTCAATCATTATAAGGGAGTTAGCTTATTTGCCTAACTCCTAAAGTTTTATTATATAAAGATATAAGTCTATTTATTGAAATTTTTATATCTTTGCTATAAACTAAGAATGAATGGAGTGATAATAATGAAAAAGAAGACTAGAGAAAAGTTAGTTTATATTATTTCGATATTTATGTTGGTAGCATTTATATTAGGATTATTACCAGCACTTATATAAATAGATAAGGAGTGTGCCAATGTTTTTAAAGTCACTAGAAGTACGTGGATTTAAATCCTTTGCAGATAAAACAGAGCTAAACTTCAAAAAAGGAATAACTGCAGTAGTAGGACCAAATGGAAGTGGAAAAAGTAATATATCAGATGCGGTTAGATGGGTTTTAGGTGAACAAAGTGTTAAAAGCCTAAGAGGTGGAAAAATGGAGGATGTTATATTTGCAGGTACTCAATTTAGAAAACCGGTAGGACTAGCGCAAGTTTCACTTTGTTTAGATAACTCAGATGGTTCATTACCTATTGAATATAATGAGGTAATAGTAACTAGAAGAATATTTAGATCTGGAGAGACAGAGTATCTAATAAATAAACAAAAGTGTAGATTAAAAGATATAGTAGAATTATTTATGGATACAGGTATAGGTAAAGAAGGATATTCATTAATAGGGCAAGGTAAAATAGATGCTATATTAAGTGGAAGACCTGAAGAAAGAAGAGCTTTATTCGAAGAAGCAGCAGGTATTGTTAAATATAAGGCTAGAAAAGAAGAAGCTGAAAAAAAATTAGAAAATACAGAAAATAATCTTGTAAGAATAAGAGATATAATATCAACTTACGAAGAAAGATTAGGACCTTTAAAAGAAGAAAAAGAGAAAGCTATAAAATATAAATCTTTAGCAGATGAGTTAAAGGTTAAAGAGGTCTCTTTAATAATTTATCATTTAAATAAAGTAAAAGCAGACTTAGAGATACTAGTAAAAGAAATTGAAGAAAGAGAACGTGAAATAGGTTCAAAAAGAGAAAATATATCAAGATATAAGAGTGAAATTGTTTCTTTAGAAGAGGCTATAGAGGAAATAGAAAGAAAGAATAAAGAAGAGAGGGAAAGATATTATAGCGAAAAAGAATCTATGGCTAAAAACTCAAAAGACATAGATTTATTTAAAGAAAGAATATCTAACTTTAAAAGCCTAATAGCAAAAGAAGAAAAAGAAATAAATGATATAAGAGTTAAATTAAATGATTTAAATAAAGAAAAAGAACTTTTAGAAAAAGAGATAGATGATAAGCTTGAAGAAAGAAGACAGAAAGAACTATCAATAAGAGAAGTAGAAAGAAATATTTCGGAGAATAATAGAGATATTTCTAAAATAGAAGCAGAATTAAATAGATTAAAAGATAGTGAGTATGAATTCTTATCTAAAAACTCTGAAATAAAAAATAATATAAAATCCATAGAAAAAGATATATTAAACACAAATGAACAAAAGGAAGCTTTGATTCTATCTATTAATAATCTTAAGAGTAATTTAACTATTAATATAGCAACTATTGAAAAGTTAAGAGAGAATGTTTTAAAGACAAAAAATGATATAAAACTTCTTGAAGAAGGCGTAATAGAGCTTAAGAGAGAATTATCTAAAACACATAACAAGTTAAATCAAAAAGAAACTCAAATAAAAGTTCTTACAAGAAACATAAACGGTTTAGAAGCTACTCACTCCGCATTGAGTAATTTGGAGAAACATTATGAAGGATATAATAGAACTGTAAAAAATTTAATGGAACATATCTCAGATGGGAAAGTACAAAATATTGGAGATATAAAAGTATTAGGTGAAATATTTAATGTTGATAAACAATATGAAATAGCTATTGAGATTGCATTAGGTGCAGCTATTTCTAATGTAATAACTAAAAGTGATAGAGATGCTAAGGTTTTAATTCAATATTTAAAATCAAGAAATTTAGGAAGAGCTACATTCTTGCCGCTTAACATAATAAAAGGTAAGAGGCTTAATGTTCCTGAAAATTTAAAGAAGATTGATGGATACATAGGGATAGCATCTGATTTGATAATTGTAGACAAGAATTATAAAGATATTGTTGATTATAATCTTGGTAGAACAATAATAGCAAAAGATATGGATTCAGCTTTAGTTATTTCAAAGGCTGGAAATCATAATTATAAAATTGTAACCTTAACAGGAGAAGTTATAAATCCAGGAGGAGCCTTAACAGGAGGAAGTATCCAAGGGAAGAGTGGTAATCTTTTAGGAAGAAAAAGAGAAATAGAGGAAATTGAAGTTAAGGTAGAAAAATTAAAAGGTGAGTATAAAAAAGAAAGTGAACTTTTACAACAGATAAAAGAAGACATTAAAAAGATTGATGAAGATATAATTGATAGAAGAGAAGAAATTCATCAAAAGAATATTGATTTAACTATTTTAGATGGAGAAACAAAAAACCTTGTAATTGAAGGAGAAAAAATTAAAAAATCACTAGAATACTCAAATGATGATTTAAAAAAGAAAGCAATATTTATTGATAGTTTAAATAAGCAATTAGAAGTAAAAAATGAAAAACTTAAATCATTAGGTATAAAGAATTTTGAAAGTAAAGAAAAAATAAAGCTTCTTGAAGAATCATATGATATTAAGAAAAGAGAATTAGATTTATTAAAAGAGAAGGCTACAGAAATGAAAATTTCTAGAGCAACCTTAGATGAAAGCATTCAAGGTAAGAAAAATGAGTTATATTCTAAAAAAACAAATATTGCGGAAAGAGAACAGAATATAAAAAATCTTTCATGGGAAATTAATGAAAAACAAGATAATATTAAAGCTTTAGAAGATGGAATAAAAAATAAGACAGCTATAATTGAAAAAATTAATGATAATATTAGATCTTTAGAGGAAGTTTTTAAAGAAGATGAAATTAAAAAGATTTCATATAAAGAAGAACTAAAAGTAAAAGAGACTTTAGCCAATGAAATAATAGAGGATGTAAGAGTTTTAGAAGCTGAACTAAATAAGAGAACAATTCAAAAGGTAAAATTAGATAGTGAAGAAGAGGGACTATTTAGTAGGTTAAACGGAGAAATTAATTTAACTTTAGCAGAGGCTATGGAAATCGCTATAGAAATTGATAATATCTTAAAAGTTAAAGAAGAGATAAGTAGATTAAAGGGTAAGATAAGCGCCATAGGTACTGTAAATTTATCTGCAATTTTAGAATATGATGAAGTTTTAGAAAAGTATGAATTTATGTCATCTCAAGAGCTGGATTTAGAACAAGCAAAGAATGAGCTGTTAGATGTTATAAGTGAAATGACTATAAAAATGCAAAAAATGTTTAGAGAAAACTTTGAAATATTAAATGAGAACTTTGGAGAAACATTCAAAGAGTTATTTAAAGGTGGAACGGCAGAGCTTATATTAGGTGAGGGTGATGAACTAAATGCTAATATAGTCATAAATGTACAGCCACCAGGGAAAAAACTTCAAAATATAAATCTTATGTCAGGAGGAGAAAAGGTACTTTCTGCAATAGCATTATTGTTTGCTATATTAAAGATGAAGCCTACTCCATTCTGTATATTAGATGAAATTGAAGCCGCTTTAGATGATGCTAATGTATTTAGATATGCAGAGTTTTTAAAACAGTTCTCTGATAATATTCAGTTTATAGTAATAACCCATAGAAAAGGTACTATGGAAGTAAGTGATGTTATGTATGGTGTTACAATGGAGGAAAAGGGTATATCTAAAGTTGTTTCCGTAGACTTAACAGAGAATTAGGAGGAAGATTATGTTTGGAAAATTATTTGATAGCTTAAAAACAGGATTAACTAAAACAAGAAATGCGTTAACGGACAAGATAAATGAAACTTTAAAACTTGCAGTAACAATAGATGAAGATTTATATGAAGAACTTGAAGAAATTTTAATTATGGCTGATATAGGTATGGATACAACAATGGACATAATTGAAAGGCTTAAAGATAAAATAAGAAAAGAAAAGATTAATGATGTTGAAATGGTACAACCTGCTTTAAAAGAAGTTATAGCAGAGATGATGAAGGGCACTGATGAAGTAGTAGATGAGTCAGGAAAAAAAGTAGTTCTAGTTATAGGGGTTAATGGAGTAGGTAAAACTACATCAATAGGGAAATTAGCTGCTAAAAATAAGCAAGCAGGTAAGAAAGTACTATTAGCAGCGGCAGATACTTTTAGAGCTGCAGCTATTGATCAATTAGTAGTGTGGAGCGAAAGAGCAAAAGTAGATATAGTTAAGCATGGAGAGGGATCAGATCCAGCAGCGGTAGTTTTTGATGCTATTAATGCATCAAAAGCAAGAAATGTAGATTTATTAATTTGTGATACAGCAGGAAGACTTCACAATAAAAAGAACCTTATGGATGAGCTTGGAAAAATAAATAGAATTATTGAGAGAGAATATTCAGGGGTGAAAAAAGAAACTTTATTAGTTTTAGATGCTACTACAGGTCAAAATGCTGTGATTCAAGCAAAGCAATTTATGGAAGTGTGTCCTGTTGATGGTATAATATTAACTAAATTAGATGGAACTGCAAAAGGTGGAGTAGTAATTTCTATTAAAAATTCTTTAAATATACCTGTAAAATATATTGGTGTAGGTGAAGGAATAGAAGATTTACAAGAGTTCGATGCAGAAAGTTTTGTAGAAGCACTATTTTAATTAAGAATTAATAGTTAATGACTAAAGTCAGTGAAGACTGGCTTTAGTTTAAATAAAATAAAAAATTAAATTTTAAAATAAATTTGTAACATTAAATTTAGTTGGATTAGTGAATGAAATGCTAGTAAAATAGCTATTTTAGCGTTTTTAAATATGAGAGAAAACATTAGTAAAAAGTGTTAAGTAAAAATACTTGACACATATAAATACTTCTGTTAAAATCTCATATGTGGGTAAGGTGATTACATGGAAGATAGGGTTGAGATTTCTTTATTAATGGATCTATATGGTGCATTATTAACAGAGAAACAATATAGTATTATGGATTTATATTATAATGAAGATTTATCTTTAGCTGAAATTGCTGAATTAAATCAAACGAGCCGACAAGCGATCCATGACCTTATTAAAAGATGCTATAAACAATTTCTAACTTATGAAGGTAAATTGATGTTGCTAAAAAAGTCGTTAGAAAGAGAAAAAAAGATAGCTTCACTTTTAGATGATATTGATATGAAATATTCTATTGACAAAATAGATTATGATAGGTATAAAGAGATTCTAGAAGAGCTATAAAGGCATATTAGGAGGTTAACATGGCTTTTGAAGGATTAGGCGAAAAGCTACAAAGTACGTTTAAGAAGCTTAGAGGTAAAGGTAAAATAACTGAAAAAGATATTAAAGAAGCCATGAGGGAAGTAAAGCTTGCATTATTAGAAGCTGATGTTAATTTTAAAGTGGTAAAAACTTTTGTTAAGAATGTTAGTGAAAAATGTGTTGGTAGTGAAGTTTTAGAAAGCTTGACACCTGCTCAGCAAGTTATTAAGATAGTTAATGATGAACTTACTGATCTTATGGGTGGTAGTGAGAGCAAATTAGAATTTGCAAGCGTAGGACCTACAGTAATTATGTTAGTAGGGCTACAAGGTGCAGGTAAAACTACAATGTGTGGTAAGCTGGCACTACAATTAAGAAAGAATCACAACAAGAAACCACTTTTGGTAGCTTGTGATATATATAGACCAGCAGCGATTAAGCAATTAGAAGTTGTTGGGAAGCAAATTGATGTTCCAGTATTTCAAATGGGTGATAAAGTAAGTGCAGTAGAAATAGCAACTGAAGGTATAAAGCACGCAAGAGAAAATGGAAATAATGTAGTGATTATTGATACGGCTGGTAGACTTCATATTGATGAGGCTCTAATGACTGAACTAGAAGATGTAAAAAAAGCTATAAATCCATCAGAGATTTTGCTTGTAGTTGACTCTATGACAGGACAAGATGCTGTAAATGTTGCAGAAAACTTTAATAATTCTTTAGATTTAACTGGTGTTATTTTAACTAAGTTAGACGGAGATACTAGAGGTGGAGCTGCACTTTCAATAAGACATATGACATCTAAACCAATTAAATTTATTGGTGTAGGTGAAAAAATGAGCGATTTTGAAGTATTCCATCCAGATAGAATGGCTTCAAGAATTTTAGGAATGGGAGATGTTCTTTCATTAATAGAAAAAGCTCAAGAAGCAATTGATGAAAAAGAGGCTAAGGAACTTGGCCAAAAGATGATGGAGAATGATTTTACTTATGATGACTATTTAACTGCTATGGAGCAGATGAAAAAATTAGGTTCATTAAGTAAAATTATGGAGATGATACCAGGTGTTCCAAAAGAAATGAAGGATATTGACTTTGATGCTAGTGAGAAACAACTAGGGAGAGTTAAAGCAATTATATATTCAATGACTCCAAAGGAAAGAAAAAATCCTAAATTGTTAGCTGGTTCTTCTTCAAGAAAGAAGAGAATAGCTAAAGGATCAGGAACATCACTTCAAGAAGTTAACAAACTTATAAAAGGTCATGAAATGATGAGAAAGCAAATGAAGCAGATGAAATCATTGACTAAAAGGTCTAAAAAAGGACTGTTTGGCAAATTGCCTTTTTAAGTTGAGATAAATTTTAATCCTTTAAAGGAGGTGAAATAAACATGGCAGTAAAAATCAGATTAAGAAGAATGGGTGCTAAAAAAGCTCCTTTCTACAGAGTTGTTGTTGCTGATTCAAGAAGCCCAAGAGATGGAAGATTCATCGAAGAAATCGGGTACTACAATCCAATAACAGAACCTGCAGAAATCAAGATTGATGAAGAAAAAGCTACAAAATGGATAAAGAATGGTGCTCAACCTACAGACGTAGTTAAGAGACTTTTCGATAAAGCTGGTCTTAACAAGTAATTTTTAGGAGGTGAAGTCTGGTGTTAGTTTAACATCAGAGCCTAATGAAAGAATTAGTAGAAGTAATCGCTAAGTCATTAGTTGATAATCCTAATGAAGTTCATGTAAATGAAGTTCAAGGAGAGCAATCATTAATTCTTCAATTGAAGGTTGCTCCTGAAGATATGGGTAAGGTTATCGGTAAACAAGGTAGGGTAGCTAAAGCTATTCGAACTGTAGTAAAAGCCGCAGCATTAAACGAAGAAAAAAAAGTAGCAGTTGAAATTATCGATGCAAAGAGTTAGGATTTTCCTAACTCTTTTTTTATTAATCTTTGATATTTTATAAAAAGTTTGATATAACTAATAGATGAAGATAGAAAAATAGGTAAAACAGGAGTGAAAATAGTGAGCGAAGTATTAAAGGTAGGAAAAATAGTAAATACTCATGGTTTAAAAGGTGAAGTTAAAGTTATGGCTTTAACTGATGATCAACGTAGATTTGATGATTTAGATTATGTTTTAATAGATAATAAAGAAGTAAAGATAGAGAGTTGTAAATATCAAAAAGATAGAGTTATTGTTAAACTTGAAGGAGTTAATAAAGTAGAAGAAGCTGAAAAGTTGAAAAATAAATTTATGGAAATTCCAAGAGAATTTGCTGTAGAGTTAGATGAAGATTGTTACTTTCTAGCAGATTTAAGAGAGTGTACTGTGTTTGATACAGATGGAAAAGAAATTGGTGAAGTATATGATATAATTCAAACAAAGAATAACGATGTATATTGGATTAGAAAGCCAAAAGAAGTTTTGATACCAGCATTAAAAGATATAGTGACAGAGATAAATATAGATGATAGAAGAATTATCATTAGACCTATAGGAGAATGGATGGATGAAGATTAATATTCTTACTTTATTTCCTGAGATGTTTGATATTTTTAATCATAGTATTGTAGGAAAAGCAAGAGAGAAAAATTTGATTAGCATTGAAGCAACTAATATAAGAGATTATACTTTAAATAAGCATAAAAAAGTAGATGATTATCCTTATGGTGGTGGAGCTGGAATGGTTATGTCTGCACAACCAGTAGTAGATTCTATAAGGGCGGTAAAGAAAAATAATAAAGGTAAAGTCATATTTTTAGGGCCAAGAGGTAAAACTTTTGATCAGAAAATGGCTGAAGAATTATCAAAAGAAGATGAACTTATATTTTTATGTGGACATTATGAAGGAATAGATCAACGAGCTTTTAAGGAAGTTGATATGGAAATTTCTTTAGGTGATTTTGTTTTGACTGGAGGAGAGATGGCTGCAATTCCAGTTATTGATTCAATTTTAAGACTTGTGCCAGGAGTTTTAAATAAAGAAGAAAGCCATCAAGATGAATCTTTTTCTGATGGATTATTAGAATATCCTCAGTATACAAGGCCTGAAATTTTTGAAGATGAACGAGTTCCAGATGTATTATTATCTGGACATCATGAAAATATAAGAAAGTGGAGAAGACTTCAATCTTTGTTGGTAACTAAGGAGAGAAGAAGTGATTTATTTAAAAAAATTACTCTAAGTAAAGAGGATATAAAATTATTAAATAGCAAAAAATAATAGCTTGAAATATAATTATACTTATGTTAGAATATGTTTTGTGCTAGTACGGGCGGTCCTCTGTCAAAATATTTGTTAAGAACGTCAATTTATCATTTAGGAGGGAATGCACAATGAACGAAATTTTAAGAGCTATAGAAGCAGAACAAATCAGAACTGACTTACCTAACTTTAGAGTTGGAGACAACGTTAAAGTTCACGTAAAAGTTAAAGAAGGAAACAGAGAAAGAATCCAAGTATTCGAAGGAACTGTTATCAAAAAGCAAAACGGTGGTTTAAGAGAAACTTTCACAGTTAGAAGAGTTGCTTACGGTGTTGGAGTTGAAAGAACTTTCCCAATGAACGCACCAATCATCGAAAAGATGGAAATCACTAGAAGAGGTAAAGTTAGAAGAGCTAAGTTATTCTACTTAAGAGATAGAGTAGGTAAGGCTGCTAAAGTTAAGGAATTATTAACTAGATAATTTAAGTTAATAAAGATATTAAGGGACTTAGTATTAAGTCCCTTTTTCTTGTAATAAAATACTTTTATATGTCAAGAATAGAGATAGGAGTATTAAAAAAGTAAATTGCAGTTAAATTTATGCATATTTAAGGAAGAGGTGTAGAATATGGCTACAATAAATTGGTTTCCTGGTCATATGAAAAAAACTCAAAGGGAAATAAAAGAAAATTTAAAGTTAGTAGATGCGATTATAGAGATAAGAGATGCAAGAATTCCAAGGAGTTCAGCAAACCCAGATATAGATAAATTGTGTGGAAATAAACCAAGAGTAATTCTTTTAAATAAAAGTGATCTAACAGAAAGTAAAGTTACAAAAGCTTGGATAAAGGAATTATCAAAGGAAAATGTAACAGCGATAGAAGTCAATTGTCTAAAAGGTCAAGGATTAAATCAAATTAAACCTGCATTAGAAGCTCTATTAAAAGAAAAACATGATAGATTAAGAGCTAAGGGATTAGTCAAGATAATGACTAGAGTCATGGTAGTTGGAATACCTAATGTAGGAAAGTCTACTTTTATAAATAAGATGGCGAAAAATAATATAGCTAAAACTGGAGATAGGCCAGGGGTAACAAAGAGTAAACAATGGATTAAAACGCCATTAGGGATTGAAATGTTAGATACGCCAGGAGTTTTATGGCCAAAATTTGAAGATGAAACAACTGCATTAAATCTTGCTTTCACAGGAGCAATAAAAGATGAGATTATGGATACAGAGGAGCTTTCATATCTTTTAGTAAAAAGGCTTCAAGAAAATTATGCTAAAGAATTAATGACTAGATATAAATTAGAAGAAGTATGCGAAGATCCATATGATACTTTAAGTGCTATAGCAAGGAAAAGAGGATGCTTAATGTCAGGTGGAAGAATTAACTATGATAGAATAGCAACGATACTTCTTGACGAGTTTAGAGGTGGAGTAATAGGAAATATATCACTAGAACGTCCAGATGATATATTAGTTAAAGGAGAAAACTAGTATGAAGTTACTAAATAGTGATATAGTAGCGTTAAAATTTAAAGATATAAAGGAAGAGGTAGCAAACATTGATGTAATCTCTTCTTATAAAAAAGCAGAGTTTGATTCTATAGTCGATTTATTACTAAAAGATTCAAGAAAAAATGTAAATGCATTAGGAAATAAACTTCTAAAAGAAAAAAATAAAATTTTAGATGAAATAAAAAGAGTTAGAGCCATGTATGATTTTGATAAATCTTTTGGAGACTTTAACATAATTGCTGGTGTAGATGAGGTTGGTAGAGGACCACTTGCCGGACCAATAGTTTCTTGCGCTGTAGTATTAGATTTAAATGTTTTAGATGAACAATTATTATTATGGATAAATGATTCTAAAAAATTAAATGAAAAGAAAAGAGAAGAACTAGCAGAGATAATAAAAGAGAAAGCATTAGCTTATCATATAGCAAGTTGTGATTCGGAAGAAATAGATAAAAGAGGCATAGGAGTATGCAATAATGCGGTATTTCTTGAAGCAACAAACTCGTTGCAAATTAAGCCTGACTTAGTTCTTTCTGATGGATATACTATTAAGGGGATAGATATCCCAAATAAGTCAGTGATTAAAGGGGATACTAAGTCAGCTAATATAGCAGCAGCATCAATAGTTGCAAAAGTTTATAGAGATAAGCTTATGAAAGAGTATGCTGTTAAATATCCATATTATGCATTTGAAGAAAATGTTGGTTATGGAACATCAAAACATATTGATGGAATTAAAGAATATGGGCCTTGTAAAATACATAGAATGTCATTTTTAAAGAATATATTAGAGGATTAATAGAGTCTAAAGGCATCTTTGATGTGATTAATAGCAAAATCTTGATTAAATTTATTAAACAGTACTTCAATTACATCATATCTTATATTATACTTGTTAAGTTTATTAATTAAAATGTAATAAGAAGAGACTTTTATTATTTGTCTTTGTTTATAGTAGGTAACAGATTCCACGGGTAATCCATAGGAATTTGTGTACCTACTTTTTACTTCTGTAAAAATTATAATATCATTAATTGTACTAATAATATCTACTTCACCTAATCTGTTTCTATAATTCATTTCTAAAATTCTATGGTTAAGGTTTATA
Organism: Clostridium sp. NSJ-49; assembly: GCF_014287725.1. Classification (NCBI taxonomy): domain Bacteria; kingdom Bacillati; phylum Bacillota; class Clostridia; order Eubacteriales; family Clostridiaceae; genus Clostridium; species Clostridium sp. NSJ-49. The sequence goes on from NZ_JACOOP010000001.1 coordinate 90,222, forward strand.
AGATATTTGGAAGCTAAATTTTCTCCATAATTCCCTATATTTTTATTATAATTATTCATTATATCACTCCTATATATTTTAAAATATTATCCAAACAAAAAGAAAATTATTCAAATCATATGTGTTTAAGATAAGATTCTATGTCAATAATCCTAGAAGGGTGATAAAAATGGCAATAAAAATAATAAGTGCAACACATCGTGGACTTGATGGAGTTTTAATAAGTGTAGAAGTGGATATTATGAAAGGGCTACCAACATTTAATATAGTTGGTTTACCAGATGCATCAGTTAGGGAGTCAAAAGAAAGGGTTAGAGCAGCTATAGTTAATAGTGGATATGAATTTCCATTAGGAAGAATAACTATAAACCTATCTCCAGCTGATGTAAGGAAAAATGGGACACTATTAGATTTACCAATAGCATTAGGAATTCTAATGGAGTCTAATCAAATTATTAAGAGAGATCTTGAGAAATTCATAGTTTTTGGTGAGTTATCATTAAGTGGAGAGTTAGTAGGTATAAAAGGGGCTATCCCTATTATTTTTGAAGGTGATAGTAAAAAGAAGAAAAATTACATATTCCCTTTAGATAATTTAAGTGAAATGAGACATTTTACTCTAGGAAATTTCTATCCATTTAAATCATTAGAGCAAGTTGTTTCTTTCATAACAAATGAAGATTTGCTTCCCTATAAGAATAGGAAGCAAATTAATAAAGGAAAAGAAAAATTTAAGTTGGATTTTGGAGATATTATAGGGCAATATACAGCAAAAAGAGCTATGGAAATAGTTGCTGTAGGTAGACATAATATATTTTTATTTGGTTCTCCTGGATCTGGAAAGAGTATGCTGGCAAAAGCATTACCATCAATATTACCACCATTAACTATTGAGGAGCAAAAGGAAATTGCTAAGATATATAGTGTTTCTGGATTATGGAATAAAGGATATTTTATAGAAAGGCCGTTTAGAGCTCCGCATCATACTACAACTAAAACTGCGCTTATTGGTGGAGGTAACGAAATAAAGGTTGGAGAAATAACTTTAGCTCATAATGGAGTTTTATTTTTAGATGAGATTCTAGAATTTAGCAATGAGTTACTAGAAGTATTGAGACAGCCTTTAGAAGAAGGTATTATAAATATTTCGAGGTTAAGAGAAAATTATACATTGCCAAGTAAATTTATTCTTGTAGGAGCATTTAACCCATGTAAATGTGGAAGATTTATGGAAGATGAAAATAATTCTTTGTGTGAATGCACAGAATATGAAAAAAGGCGATATTTAAATAAAATATCTAGGCCATTAATGGATAGAATCGATTTATTTAATTATGTTCCTAGAATAAAATACGAAGAAATTACTGACAAAAAAGACTATATTGATTCTGACAAGATGCGACAGAAAGTTTTAGAGGCTGCTGAAAGACAAAGCTTTAGATTAAAGGATACAATTTATAATTATAATTCAGAGATTGTTGGTAAAGATGTATTTAGAATATGTAACATAAGTTCTAAAGGAAAGAAAGTACTAGAACAATATTATAATAAATACAATATAACTCTTAGAGGATATGTAAAGATAATTAAAGTTGCAAGAACTATAGCTGATTTAGAAGGTAGTGATGAGATTGCTGATTACCATATAATTGAAGCTTTGCAATATAGAAAGAATGCTTTTGGTGAAATAATATAAAGTTTAAAGGGGAAGTAGTTAAATGAGAGAGTATGAATTATGGTTTATAGTGGCGAATATTTCTAACGAAACTAAAATAGAATTAATTAAAAAGTATAATAACGAAGAAAATATTTATAATAATATTGATAGTATAGATAATTGCTATATTTATAAAGGTAGTGAATATACAAAATTGAAATCGACTTCGCTAAGTCAGGGAACTGAATTATTTCAATATATTAATAAAAATAACATTAGTTATGTCACAATAAATTCAGATCAATATCCAGAATCTTTAAAAGAAATTAATGAACCACCCTATGTGTTGTTTTATAAAGGAAACTTATCTTTATTAAATTATAATATGGTTGCTATAGTTGGATCACGTAAAAATACAACTTATGGAGAGGCTGTAACAAGGCAAATAGTTGGAGAACTAAGGAATATAGATTATGGAGTTGTTAGTGGTGTAGCTTATGGAATTGATACAATAGCACATAAAGAGTGTCTAAATAGAGGAATAAAAACAATTGGAGTTTTAGGCTGTGGTATAGATATAGTATATCCTAAAGTAAATAAGATGGTTTACAAAGAAATAGAAAAAAATGGGCTATTGATATCTGAATTTTTACCTATGACAAAGCCAATGCCATATAACTTTCCTAGGAGAAATAGGATTATTACAGCTTTAAGCAAAGGTGTAATAGTTGTAGAAGCAACAGTTAAAAGTGGTTCTTTAATAACTGTAAATTACGCATTACAATATGGAAGAGATGTTATGGCTGTACCAGGACCGGTTTTAAATAGCAATAGCAAAGGATGTAATTTATTGATAAGAGATGGAGCAAAGGTATTTGTAGAATTAGATGATTTATATTGTTTTCTTAATGTGATTAAAAAAGATGGGAAAAATATAGAAAAAAATACCATAAAATTACTTTTGAGTGATGTGATAAGTAGCGAACCGATTCATTTAGATAAAATAATAGAATGTGTAAATATTGACAGAGTGGCTTTATTTGAGTTATTATTTGAAATGCAAAATAGAAATGAACTAATTTGCTTACCAGGCAATTATTATGCGAGAATAAATTAATGATAAATGGGGGTGAAGAACTCCTGAAATAAATGAAATAGGAGTTTGTGAAATGGGTCAAAAACTTGTTATAGTGGAATCACCTGCTAAAGCTAAAACAATAGGAAAGTATTTAGGGAAAAATTATATTGTTGAAGCTTCAATGGGACATGTAAGAGATTTACCTAAAAGTAAATTAGGTGTTGATATAGAGGATAACTTTACGCCAAAGTATATCACAATACGAGGAAAAGGTGATTTGTTAGATAAATTAAAGAAGAGTGCTAAAAAAGCAGATAAAATATATCTTGCAACCGACCCCGATAGAGAAGGAGAAGCTATTTCATGGCATTTAGCAAATGTTTTAAAGATATCTCCAGAAGAGAATTGTAGAATAGTATTTAACGAAATAACTAAAACAGCAGTAAAATCTTCTATAAAAGAAGCGAGAGCGATAGATCAAAATCTAGTTGATGCTCAACAAGCTAGAAGAGTGTTAGATAGATTAGTTGGTTATGAAATAAGTCCTATTTTATGGAAAAATGTTAAGTGGGGTCTAAGTGCTGGTAGAGTGCAATCAGCAGCTTTAAAACTTATTTGTGATAGAGAAGAGGAAGTAAAAGCATTTATACCAAAGGAATATTGGACAGTAGATGTAGTATTAAAAAAAGATAAAAAGAAATTTCCTATTAGATTGTTAAGATATAAAGATAAAAAGATAGAGATAGATTCTAAAGATGAGGCTGAAAAAATAATTGAAGACTTATCAAATGATAAATATAAAGTTACAGCTGTTAAAAAAGGTAAAAAAACTAAAAATCCTTTACCGCCATTTACAACTAGTACTTTACAACAAGACGCTTCTAGAAAGCTAAACTTCGTAACAAAAAGAACGATGTCTATAGCGCAGGTGCTGTATGAAGGTGTTGAAGTTAAAGGATATGGAACTGTTGGTTTGATTACTTATATGAGAACTGACTCTGTAAGAATTTCAGAAGAAGCTCAAGGAAAGGCACGTGACTTTATAGCAAATAGTTATGGAGATGAATATATACCAGCTACTCCAAGAAATTATAAAAGCAAAAAGAATATACAAGATGCGCATGAAGCTATAAGACCATCATATGTTGAAATTACACCAGAAGTTGCAAAAGATAATTTAACTCCAGAACAATATAAGTTATATACACTAATTTGGCAAAGATTTGTAGCAAGTCAAATGGCAGGCTGTGAATTAAATACTAATAGTATAGATATAACTAATGGTGATTATAAATTTAGAGCCACTGGTTCAACGATGAAATTTGATGGGTTTATGAAAGTGTATGATTACACTACTGAAGATGAAGAAAGTGATGTTTTATTACCTACGTTAGAGGAAAATGAGATTTTAGATTCTCATTCAGTTGATGGAAATCAACACTTTACTCAACCACCAGCAAGATATACAGAAGCTTCTTTTGTTAAATTGTTAGAAGAGAAAGGAATAGGACGTCCAAGTACTTATGTTCCGACAATATCTACTCTCTTAAGTAGGGAATATATTGTAAGAGAAAAGAAGAATTTAATACCAACTGAATTAGGGTTTATTGTCAATAATATACTTTCAGATTATTTTAAGCAAATTGTGGATGTAGATTTTACAGCTGAAATGGAACATAAATTAGATAATATTGAAGAGGGCAGTGAGTCTTGGACTAAAGTAGTAGCTGAATTCTTTGGACCATTAAAAGTTGCTATTGATAAAGCTGAAAAAGAAGTTTCAAAAGTAGTAATTGAAGATAAAGTAAGTGATGTTCCATGTGATAAGTGTGGAAGAATGATGGTTATAAAGCATGGAAGATACGGAGATTTCTTAGCATGTCCTGGTTATCCAGAATGTAAAAATGCTAAGCCTATAGTAGAGGAATTAGATGTACCGTGTCCGAAATGTGGAGGAAAAATTTTGGCTAGAAAGAGTAAGAAGGGTAAAAAATTCTTTGGATGTTCTAATTATCCTAATTGTGACTTTGTAAGTTGGAATGAGCCTTTAAATGAAAAATGCGATAAATGTGGATCATACATGGTCTTAAAGTTTAGTAAAACAAAAGGTAAATATGCTCAGTGTTCTAATACTGAATGCAATGAAACTAAAAAGTTAGAAGAAAAAACAGAATAAAAAGACCCTCATTTCAACTATGTCGAAAAAGTGTAAAAAATGTTGAAATCTTTAATTGCTTATGATACTATGATTATATCTATGAGAATTATAATGGTTAGAAAATGTTGAATATTAAAGGTTAAATGAGGGGAATGATATTTATGTCATCATTATTAGATAAAACGAGAAAGCTAAATAGAATATTACAAAAGGGTGGAACTGAACCAGTAGCATTTGAAGATATATGTGCACTTTTAAGTGAAGTTTTATGTGCTAATGTTTATATAATAAGTAGAAAAGGAAAAATTTTGGGACATACATTTCTAGAAAACTTCGAATGTGAAATAATGAGAAAGTATGTAGTTAATGATAAAATGTTCCCTGGAATATACAATGATGACTTATTAAGTGCATCACAAACTATAGCTAATATCAAAAATAAGGGATTATGTGTCTTTGAGGGTGAAGGACAATGTCCAATGAAAGATAAAGTTTCTACTGTTGTTCCGATAATTGGAAATAGAGAAAAGTTAGGAACTCTACTTTTAGCTAGATTTGGTGAAGAATTTACAGATGAAGATTTGGTTTTAGCAGAATATAGTGCTACAGTAGTAGGAATGGAAATATTAAGAGCTAAACAAGATGAATTAGAAGAAGAAGCAAGAAAGAAGGCTGTAGTTCAGCTAGCAATTGGAACTTTATCTTATTCAGAACTTGAAGCTATTGAACATATTTTTAATGAGTTAGAAGGAAATGAAGGGTTATTAGTTGCTTCAAAAATCGCTGACAAAGTAGGAATTACTAGAAGTGTAATTGTTAATGCGTTAAGAAAATTTGAAAGTGCAGGAGTAATTGAGTCAAGATCTTTAGGAATGAAGGGAACTCATATAAAAATATTAAATGAAAAATTAATTCATGAACTTAAAAAAATGAAATAATTGTTAAAGCTGTGAAAATCACAGCTTTTTTTATTAAATTATTTAGAATTATTTTTAAAAGTTTTAGGTAATAATAATAAACGTAGTGAATTATTTTATAAAGATAAAAAAGTTGAAAAATTTTTATTGCTAGGATATATAGCTTGTGTTATACTATCCTAGGTAACAAAATACACACATAGTCCAATAAATAAAGTCGGTGCCTTTTTAGGAAACTTTATTAAAATGAAGACTATGGAGGAAAAAACCAGGAGGTAACAGAATGTCAGTTATATCAATGAAACAATTATTAGAAGCTGGAGTTCACTTTGGACACCAAACTAGAAGATGGAACCCTAAGATGGCTCCTTATATATTCACAGAAAGAAATGGAATATATATAATCGATCTTCAAAAAACAGTTAAAAAGGTTGAAGAAGCTTATAACTTCATCAGAGAAGTATCTGCAGAAGGAAAAGATATCCTTTTCGTAGGAACTAAGAAACAAGCTCAAGAAGCTATCCAAGAAGAAGCTATAAGATCAAACATGCACTACGTTAACAACAGATGGTTAGGTGGTATGTTAACTAACTTCAAGACTATAAAGACTAGAATAGCAAGATTAGAAAAGTTACAAAAAATGGAAGAAGACGGAACTTTCGAAGTTTTACCTAAGAAAGAAGTTATCAAATTAAAAGGTGAAATGGAAAAATTAGAAAACAACCTTGGTGGTATCAGAAACTTAGACGTTAACAATATTGGAGCTATGTTCGTAGTAGACCCAAGAAAAGAAAAGAACGCTATATCTGAAGCTAAGATATTAGGAATCCCAGTTGTAGCTATAGTTGATACAAACTGTGACCCTGAAGAAGTAGATTACGTAATTCCAGGTAACGATGATGCAATAAGAGCTGTTAAATTAATAACTGCTAAACTTGCTGATGGAATTATCGAAGCTAGACAAGGTGAACAATTAGCTGAATAATATTTTAAAAGGTAGGTGAGGGAAACTTCATTTACCTTTTAGCCTAAAATATGGTTTACATTTAATGTTAAGGAGGAATTTAGGATGATAACTGCTAAATCAGTTAAAGAATTAAGAGAAATGACTGGTGCAGGAATGATGGACTGCAAAAAGGCTTTAGTTGCAACTGAAGGTGACATAGAAAAAGCTGTTGAATTTTTAAGAGAAAAGGGATTAGCTGCTGCTGCTAAAAAAGCTGGTAGAGTTGCTGCTGAAGGTATCGTTAAGACTTTCGTAAGCGCTGATAAGAAAACTGCTGGTATGGTAGAAGTTAACTGTGAAACTGACTTCGTTGCTGCTAACGATGAATTTGTTAGCTTTGCTACTAAAGTTGCAGAAATGGCTGCTAACACTTCAGCTACAACTGTTGAAGAATTAGTTGCTGAAAAATTTGAAGGAGAAACTACTGTTCAAGAAGCTTTAACAGCTTTAATCGCTAAATTAGGTGAAAACATGACAGTTAGAAGATTCGTTAAATTTAACATAGAAAATGGTGCGATAGCTAGCTACATACACGGTGGCGGAAGAATTGGTGTTATGGTAGAAGTTTCTTGCGACACTGATAGCGCTGTATTAGAAGAAGTTGCTAGAGAAGTTTGTATGCAAGTTGCGGCTGCAAATCCTCTATTCTTAAGCAGAGAACAAGTAGATAACGAATCTTTAGAAAAAGAAAAAGAAATCTACAGAGTTCAAGCATTAAATGAAGGAAAACCAGAAAATATCGTTGAAAAAATGGTTATGGGAAGAATTCAAAAGTACTATAAAGAAGTTTGTCTTTTAGATCAAGCATGGGTTAAAGATGGAGATAAATCAATAGCTAAGTTCTTAGAAGAAAAATCTAAAGAAGTTGGTTCTCCAATAGCTATCACTAGATACGCTAGATTCGAAAGAGGAGAAGGTATCGAAAAGGTTGAAGAAGACTTCGCAGCAGAAGTAGCTAAGACTATGGGTATGTAATATCAAGGAGAACACTTTTGTGTTCTCTTTTTTTAGAAATTATATTATACAGATTGCGGGAGGTATTTCCATGGAGAAATGTGCTTATAAAAGAGTTATGTTAAAGGTTTCAGGTGAAGCTTTATCAGGAGAAAATGGTTTTGGATTTGATTTCGAAACAGTTGGAAGAATTGCTAGAGAAGTCAAATCTTTAGTAGATATGGGCGTAGAAGTTGGTTTAGTTGTAGGTGGAGGAAATATATGGAGAGGTAGAACTGGTGAAGGAATGGACAGAACTACCGCTGATCATATGGGAATGTTAGCTACATGTATAAATGCTTTAGCACTTCAAGATGCTTTAGAAGGAATTGGAGTTTTAACTAGAGTACAAACAGCTATAGAAATGAAAGAAATTGCAGAACCTTTTATAAGAAGAAGAGCAGTGAGACATTTAGAAAAAGGAAGAGTTGTAATATTTGGAGCAGGATCAGGTAATCCATATTTTTCAACTGACACAGCTGCAGCATTAAGAGCAGCAGAAATAGAAGCAGATGTAATTCTATTAGCAAAAAATGTTGATGGTGTATACGATAAAGATCCAAATAAGTTTGCAGATGCAAAAAAATATGATAAACTTACATATATGGAAGTTATTGAACAAGGGTTACAAGTTATGGATACAACTGCAACAACTCTATGTATGGACAATAATATCCCAATATTAGTATTTGGAATAAGTGATGAAGGTAATATAAAAAGAGCGATTAAAGGTGAAAAGATAGGTACAATAGTATCTAAGTAATAAGGAGGTAAAATATGATTAAAGACATAATTAATACTGCAGAAGCTAAGATGAAAAAAACTGTTTCAGTTTTAACTTCAGATTTATCGACAATGAAAGCGGGGAGAGCAAACCCAACAATGCTTGATAGAATTTTCGTTGACTACTATGGAAGCCAATGTCAATTATCTCAAGTAGCAAATATTTCTGCTCCAGAACCAAGAATGTTAGTTATTACTCCATGGGAGAAGCCTTTATTAAAGGAGATAGAAAAAGCTATATTAAAATCTGATTTAGGAATAAATCCTTCAAATGATGGATCAGTAATAAGATTATTAGTTCCAGAATTAACAGAAGAAACAAGAAAAAGACTTGTTAAAAATGTTAAGGCTGTAGGAGAAGATGCTAAAATAGCTATAAGATCTATAAGAAGAGATGCTAATGAAAAGATTAAAGCATTAAAGAAAGATGGACACATATCTGATGATGAAGTTAAAAAGGCAGAAGATGGAGTTCAAAAGAAGACTGATTTATTCGTTAAAGAAATAGACGGAATAATAGTAGCTAAGGAAAAAGAGATTATGTCAATTTAAAACCTGCTATTTAGCAGGTTTTTTCCATAATATATTTTTCAAAGGTTGCTTTGTGATGATGGAGGAGAGTTAAATATGCTTAAGCTATTTAAAAAGGATAAAGAAATTAATGAAGAAATTCAACTTGATTTTAATAAAATTCCTAAACATATAGCTATAATTATGGATGGAAATGGAAGATGGGCTAAGAAAAGAAAACTTCCAAGATCGATGGGACACAAAGCTGGTGTAGAAACTATAAGAAAAATCCTTAAAGAAGCTGATAGATTAGGTGTAGAATATATGACTTTGTATGCATTTTCTACAGAAAATTGGAAAAGACCAAAAGATGAAGTAGAAGCATTAATGAAATTGTTAGTGCAATATTTAACTAATGAAGTTGAAGCTTTGCATCAAAATGGAGTTGTTTTAAGAATTTTAGGTGATGTTGATGCTTTACCAGATCAAGTTAAGAATAAAATTTATGAAGCAATAGAATTAACAAAAGATAATAAAGGAATAGTTTTAAATGTTGCTTTTAATTACGGTGGTAGAGATGAAATAGTTAGAGCTGTAAAAAATATAGCTTCTGATATAGAATCTGGAAAGATAAATAAAGAAAATATAGACGAAGATTTATTTAATAATTATCTATACACAAAAAATTCGCCAGATCCAGATTTAATCATAAGACCTTCAGGAGAGCAAAGAATAAGTAACTTCTTGTTATGGCAATGTGCTTATTCAGAATTTTGGTATTCTAATGTAAATTGGCCTGATTTTAGTGAATCCGATTTACAAAAGGCTATTTATGATTATCAAAATAGAGATAGAAGATTTGGTGGAGTATAATAATTGAGGTGGATATATGAAATCAAATAGTAGATATTTAGGAGCGCTAATACTTGCTCCCCTATTAATATTTGTATTTTTGGGGGGAATGCCATTAAAGTTATTTACAATAGTAATTTCAGCAGTTGGATTATACGAGTTTTACAATGCGCTTAAAAGCAAAGAGATAAAGACATTACCAATAATAGGATATATTCTATTAGCTATATATTATTTAATCAATAATAATTTTGAAAATATGTTATATATTCTTATTTTTATAACTGTAATAGCTTTAATAATTCCAGTTATAGACTTAAAGTATTCATTTATGGATGTAGCTGTAACTATTTTGGGATTTATTTATGTAGGAATATTATTTAGTTTTTTACCTATTATCAATAATAAGGTAAGAGGACAATACTTAATATGGCTAGTATTTATTGGATCTTGGATTTGTGATACTTTAGCATATTATAGTGGAAAATATCTAGGCAAGAAAAAGTTATGTCCAAAAGTTAGTCCCAAAAAAACTATAGCAGGTGCTTTAGGCGGATTTCTAGGAAGTGTTATAGGATGTGGAATTTTTGGGATGATAATTGGTAAATATGTACCTGGAGTAGATTTAATTCATTACTTTTTAATTGGAGCTTTATGCGGAATTATGGGACAGTTTGGAGATTTAGTAGCATCTTCAGTTAAAAGAGCTGTTGGTATTAAAGATTATGGTAATATAATTCCAGGACATGGTGGTATATTGGACAGATTTGACTCTATTTTATTTAATGGAATGGTAGTATTTTATTATTTAACTTTTATTGTTAAAATATAAATAATGCTAAAATAGGAGCTATTTTTAATGGCTCCTATTTTAGTATTCTTTATATTAAAAAATAAGTAATGTATTTACAAATTTAAATATATAATTAAAAGAAGGTAACATTAATTGTTTTTCTGAAAGGAATAATATAAAATATCAATAAGGAATTACATAATTTATATTGTTTAGTAAAACATATAAATTAAAAACGTAGGAGGTAAAAATGAAAAACATTTCTATTTTAGGAGCTACAGGCTCCATAGGAACGCAGACACTAGATGTTATTAGAAATTCAACTAATAAAATAAATCTTATAGGGATTACAGCAAATTCTTCTGTTAAGAAGGTAATTGAAATTATAAAAGAATTTTCACCTAAATATGTGGCTATGATGGATAAAGATTGTGCTAAAGAAATACAAAATTATTGTAGTAGTAATGATCTTGACATAAAGGTTTTAGAAGGTATAGAAGGATTAATAGAAATAGCTTCATTAGATGAAATTGATACAGTAGTTACATCGGTAGTTGGTATGATTGGTTTAAGACCTACTATGGCAGCTATAGAAGCAGGAAAAGATATAGCTCTTGCTAATAAAGAGACTTTAGTTGTAGCAGGGGAACTTGTAATGGACAAAGCAAGAGAAATGGGAGTGAAAATACTTCCAGTGGATTCTGAGCATAGTGCTATATTTCAGTCTTTAAGTGGGTATACTTCAAAAGATATAAATAAAATAATTTTAACAGCTTCAGGTGGACCTTTTAGAGGTAAAAAAATAGAGGAACTTAAAAATGTTACTGTACATGAAGCTTTAAAACACCCTAAATGGAATATGGGGAAGAAGATATCAATAGATTCTGCTACTTTGATGAATAAGGGATTAGAAGTTATTGAGGCACATTTCTTATTTGACTGTGATTACGATAATATTGAGGTAGTAGTACATCCTCAAAGTATAATACATTCTATGGTAGAATATAAAGATGCTAGTATTATAGCTCAATTAGGTTCACCAGATATGAGATTACCAATTCAATATGCATTAAATTATCCAGAAAGAATCGAGAGAATTGCAAAACCTATAAGTTTTTATGAAATTGCTACATTAACATTTGAAAAGCCTGATTTACATACTTTTAAATGTTTAGAACTTGCATATAAAGCAGGAAAAGAAGGTGGTCTTGCTACAACTATTTTAAATGGTGCAAATGAAGAGGCTGTAGCATTATTATTAGAAGAAAAAATTAAATTCTTACAAATAGCTGAAATAATTGAGGAATCATTAGAACACTTTAAAGATGAAAAAAATAATGAATTAACTTTAGACAATATAATAGATTTAGATTGCAGAGTAAGAAAATACATTAGAAATAAATGGTGTTAGGAGGAAAATAAGTGTATATAATAGCAGCGATACTTGGTTTTAGTTTGCTTATAATAGTTCATGAATTAGGACATTTCATAATGGCTAAGGTAAATGGCATAAAAGTAGAAGAGTTTTCAATTGGAATGGGACCAGAGATTTTTTCTCATAAGGGAAAAGAAACACAATATTCATTAAGACTATTTCCTATTGGTGGTTATGTTAAGATGTTAGGTGAAGAAGAAGTAGTAGATGATGAAAGAAGCTTCTCAAGTAAATCACCATTAAGAAGAATTTCAGTTATTCTTGCTGGAGCAATTATGAATATACTTTTTGCTTTAGTAATTTTTACAGTATTTTTCTTCAATAGAGGATTTAGTACACAAACAGTAAGTAAGGTAGTAGAGAATTCTCCAGCTTTAGAATCAGGCTTACAGGCAGGAGATACTATTTTAAAGATTAATGGATCAAGAGTATTCACGCCTAGTGATGTTTCTATAGAGATTCAATTATCTAAAGGTGATAATGTAAATTTATTAGTTGATAGAAATGGAGAAAAAGTAGATTTATCTATTACACCTAGGTTGGTAGAAGAGAATGGTAGTCAAATATACCAAATAGGATTTTATTATTCTGCTGTAGAAAATCCTACAATAGGGCAGGCAATTAAAGCAACATTTAATGAAACAATATCTTTGGTTGGGCAAACGTATAAAAGTTTAAAATTACTAGTAACAGGTAAGTTAAACTTTAAGACAGACGTTGGTGGGCCAGTAACAATAATAAAAATTTCAGGGCAAGCAGCTAAAAATGGGCTATATACACTTGCATATTTCTTAGCATTTATAAGTATAAATTTAGCAGTGTTTAATTTATTGCCATTCCCAGCATTAGATGGTGGATGGACAGTAATTTTGCTTATAGAATTAATAACAAGGAGAAAAGTCCCAGATAAGATAGTAGGAGCTGTAAATTATGTTGGGTTTATGATATTAATAGGATTTATGATAATAGTAACATTGAAGGATATAATTTTCCCAGTTAAACTTTAGGAGATGAATAAATGGAAAGAAGAATTACAAGAAAAGTTAAAGTCGGAAATGTTTATGTTGGTGGAGATGCACCAGTAAGTATTCAATCTATGACTAATACAGATACAAGAGATGTAGAAGCTACTTTAAATCAAATAAGAGCATTACATGTAGCAGGTTGTGAAATAATAAGATGTGCAGTACCTGATATGAAAGCTGCAGAAAGTTTAAAGGAGATTTGTGAAAATTCTCCTATGCCTGTAGTTGCAGATATACATTTTGATTATAGATTAGCGCTTAAATCTATAGAAAATGGCGTTTCTGCAATAAGATTAAATCCAGGTAATATTGGAAATGTTGAAAGAGTTAAAATAGTTACTGAAGCGGCTAAAGAAAAGAATATTCCGATAAGAATTGGTGTTAATTCAGGTTCTTTAGAAAAAGATATACTAGAAAGAGATGGTAGACCAACAGCAAAAGGTTTAGTTGAATCTGCTTTAAGACATGTAAAAATATTAGAAGAATTGAACTTTTTTGATATAGTAATATCTATAAAGTCTTCCGATGTTCCTATGATGATAGAAGCATATAGATTAATGAGCAAAGAATGTGATTATCCACTTCATTTAGGTGTTACTGAATCAGGAACTGTATTCCGTGGTACTATAAAGTCAACTTTAGGGATAGGAACATTATTAGCTGAAGGTATTGGTGATACAATTAGAGTGTCATTAACAAGCGATCCTATAGAAGAAATAAAAGTTGCAAAAGAAATGCTTATAGCTTTAGGCTTAAGAAAGCAAGGTATGACATTTGTATCTTGCCCTACCTGTGGAAGAACTCAAATCAATCTTATAAAAATTGCAGAAGAAGTTGAAAAGAGACTTGAGAATTGTGATAAAAATATAAAGGTTGCAGTAATGGGTTGTGTTGTTAATGGCCCAGGGGAAGCAAGAGAAGCTGATATAGGTATTGCTGGAGGAAATGGTGAAGGATTAATTTTCAAAAAGGGAGAAATAATTAAGAAAGTTAAGGAAGAAGACTTAATTGAAGAGTTAATGAAAGAAATAGAGAAACTTTAATAAACGGAGGATACATTTTAAAATTGAGATGTATCCTCTGTTTAATTTAGAATTTAAAGTTAAGAATTAATAAATGTTAGTTAATATATGTACTATGAAGTAATATTATTTATTATAAAATTGTGAGAGGTGATACTTGAATATGATTACTAAGAAAATAGATGATATAAACATAGGTCTAGTTTTATCTGGGGGAGGGGCAAAAGGTGCATATGAAGCAGGTGTTTTTAAGGCTATGTGGGATTTAGATATAGTTAAAAATATATCTGTTATATCTGGAACATCTATAGGAACGGTTAATGGTTTAATGTTTTCTATGGATGATAGCAATGTTTTAGAATCAAGTTGGGCAAATGTTAGTTATTCAAGATTTATTTTAAATGAAGATAGTATACGAAATAAAAATATATCTGATGCAGTTAAAAGAATATATACTGGTGAGAAAGCTACAATTGAGACTCATCTAGCTAGACAGGGAGACATAGGCTTATTATCACAATCTGGAGTGAAACAGTTTATAGAAGAATATATAAATATGAATGAAATAAAGAAGTGTAATAGAACTATATATGCTTGTGCTTATAATATTAACTTAGGGCATCCTGAATATTTTAGATTAAATGATTATTCAGAAGATGAAGTAATAGACATAACATTAGCATCTTGTGCAATTCCTTTTATATTTAAACCAATACAGTTTAAAGGATATAAATATGCAGATGGAGGAATTAATAATCCTAAGTATCCAAATAAAAATGCTGATAATGTTCCAATAAAACCAGTAATTAATCACAAGTGTGACCTTATAATAGTAATTTATTTGTCACATAAAGATAAAATTGATAAAAAGTATTTTAAAGATAACAATATAATAGAAATATATCCTTCAGCTCACTTAGAAACTATTCAAGGAATGGGAACTATAAACCTAAATCAATCTACATTAAATGATAGGGTTGAACTAGGGTATAGAGATGGATTAGTAGCATTGTCTCCTATAGTTATAGCATTGATAAAGGGAAGAAATATTGAAGAATTAATAAAAAGGAATAATGAAAATAATAATAATTTATTAAATAGATTTAAACTATTTAATTTATAGTGCATATAGTTAGAAATTAATACAAGTTCTAAATTTATTTAAGAAAAATAAATTTGTGTTATAATAATGTAGTTACTTATTGATAAAGTTGATTGGGGGTACAAGATGGGCAAAGATGTTTTAAAAAAGTTAACCCTTGAAATAAATAAACATGAGAGCTTAGAAGATAAAGAACTTAAAATAATAAAATTTCAATTTTTAAAAAAGAGCAATATATTGAAAGTAGTTTTAAGAGGAAAAGAAAAATTAGCTATAGAAGAGGAACAACTAATAAAAAATATTATATGTAGAACACTTATGATAAAAATTACTGTTGAAATAATCTTCTATAGAGATGCTAGTGATATAAGCTTAGAAGAAGTAATAAATGATCATTGGGTAGAATGTGTATCAGATATAATTAAGAAGACGCCTTTATGTAAAACTTTATTGTTGAATTGTAAGAAGATAGTAAAAGATAATAAGGTTTTAGTTCTTAATGGATATGATAAACTTACAGAGCATTTAAATTCTAAAGATGGTAGTAAAAATATAGAGAATAGCATAAAAATTATATTTGGAATTAATTGTAGAATAGAAATAAAATTCGATCCATCGATGGAAGTTATAATAGATCCAGAAGAAGCAGCGAGAAAAGAAAGAGAATTAATTGCAAAGGCTATGTCAGATAGGGCTAAGGAGGTAAGTGTAGCTCCGCAAGTTACAAAACCTGCTAGTAAGCCAGCTGAGAAGAAACTATATGAAAAGAAGGAAAATACATATAAAAGAGAAGCTAAAGCAGAGAATGCCATTTACGGTAGAAATATTTCTATTGAGGCTACTGCAATTAGAGATATAAATGAAACTTCTGGGTATGTAGCTGTACTTGGAGAAGTCTTTAAAGTAGAGACTATGGAAACAAAGACTGGAAAGATAATATTAACATTCTATATAACAGACTTTACAGGATCAATAATTGTTAAATGCTTCTTAAAACCTCAAGAAAAAGAAGAAGTTCTTGATAATATTAAAAAGGGACTTTATTGCAAAGTAAGAGGAGAAGCTGTTTATGATTCTTATGCAAGAGAAGTTGTACTTATGGGAAGAGATATTTTAAAGATGAAAAAGATAGAAAGAATGGATGGAGCTGAAGAAAAAAGAGTTGAGCTTCATTGCCATACTACTATGAGTGCTATGGATGGAGTTACCCCTGTAAGTAAGATAATAGAAAGAGCTGCTAAGTGGGGACATTCAGCAGTTGCAATTACAGATCATGGAGTTGTTCAAGCATTTCCTGATGCCCAAAGTGCTGCTAAGAAAAATAAGATAAAAGTACTATATGGTGTTGAAGGATACTTAGTAGATGACGGAGTACCATTAGCATTAAATGAAAAAGGACAAAGTCTAGATGATACATATGTAGTGTTTGATTTAGAAACAACAGGGTTTTCTCCGAAAAATGATTCTATAATTGAAATTGGTGCTGTTAAGATAAAAAATGGAGTAATAATAGATAACTTTAGTGAATTTGTAAATCCAAGAAGAGCTATACCATATAAGATAACAGAATTAACTGGAATAACTGAAGATATGGTAAGAGATGCACAGAGTATACATGATGTATTACCAAGGTTTATTGACTTTATTGGAGATTCAGTTGTAGTTGCACATAATGCAAGCTTTGACTGTAGTTTTATAGCAAAAAATTGTAATGATATGGGATTAGAATTCTCACCTACAGTAGTTGATACAGTACAGGTTTGTAGATTTTTATATCCAGAATTAAAGTCGGTAAAATTGAATATAGTAGCAAAATATTTAGGTGTTAAACTTGAAAGCCATCATAGAGCGGTAGATGATGCTAAAGCTACAGCTGATATTTTACTAGAGTGTATTAAGAAGATAAAAGAAGAGTTAGAAGTTGAAACTTTAACAGAGCTTAATAAGGTATTCTTGGATAAAGTTGATATAAAAAAATTACCGACATATCATATAATTATATTAGCTAAAACTCAAGAAGGTATAAAAAATTTATATAAGCTGGTTTCAGAGGCACATATAGATAACTTCTTTAGGAGGCCAAGAACTAAAAAATCAAGACTTATGGAAATGAGAGATGGCTTAATAATTGGTGGAGCTTGTGAGGCAGGGCAAATTTATAGAGCTGTGCTTGGTGGTCAAAGTGATGAAGAAATTAAAGAGATAATGAGTTTTTACGATTATGTTGAAATTCAACCGATAGCAAATAATGCATATCTAATAGAAAAAGGTAATGTTAAGGATGAAAATGAGTTAAAGGAAATTAACAGAAAGATTTATAATTTAGCAAAGGAAATAAATAAACCGACAGTGGCTACGGGAGATGTTCACTTCTTAGAACCTTATGATGAAGCTTTTAGAAGAATAATAATGGCAGGGCAAGGTTTCGGTGATGCAGATAACCAGCCACCACTATATTTTAAAACTACCGAAGAAATGTTAAAAGAGTTTTCGTATTTAGGTAGTGAAATTGCTAAAGAGGTAGTAATTAAGAATCCACAAGCAATAGCAGATTCTATAGATGTAGTAAAACCTATACCAGATGAAACATATCCACCTAAAATTGAAGGTGCTGATGATGATATTAGAAATATGACCATGAATAAAGTACACTCAATTTATGGAGAGAATTTACCAGAAGTTGTTCAAAAAAGATTGGATAAAGAATTAAATTCTATTATTAATAATGGATATGCTGTTCTTTATCTTATTGCACAAAAGTTAGTGGCAAAGTCATATTCTGATGGATATCTAGTTGGATCAAGAGGATCTGTTGGATCTTCTTTTGTTGCTACTATGTCAGATATAACAGAAGTTAATGGATTACCACCACATTATGTTTGTCCGAAATGCAAAAAGTCACATTTCTTCTTAGATGGATCAGTAAGTTCTGGAGCGGATTTAGAAGATAAAGATTGTCCAGATTGTGGTGTTCCTTATATTAAAGATGGGCATGATATACCTTTCGAAACATTCCTAGGTTTTGAAGGTGATAAAGAGCCAGATATAGACTTAAATTTCTCAGGAGATAACCAAGCGGATATTCATAAGTATACAGAAGTATTATTTGGTAAAGGATATGTATTTAAAGCTGGAACAATAGGTACAGTAGCTGAAAAAACAGCCTATGGATTTGTTAAAAAATATCTAGATCAAAAAGGTATGCAAGTATCACAAGCAGAAATAGAAAGATTGACTATAGGATGTACTGGAATAAAAAGAACTACAGGGCAACATCCAGGTGGTATTATGGTTGTTCCTAATTATACAGAAGTATATAACTTCACACCAATACAAAGGCCAGCAGATGATTCAACGTCAGATGTTACAACAACACACTTTGATTATCATTCAATATCAGGTAGATTGCTTAAGTTAGATATACTTGGACACGACGATCCGACGGTACTTAGAATGCTTCAAGATATTACTGGAGTAGATCCTAAGACTATACCGTTGAATGATAAAAAAGTATTATCATTATTTACATCTCCTGATGCTTTAGGAGTTACTAAAGAGGAATTAGAGTGTGAAGTTGGTTCATATGGGCTGCCGGAGTTTGGAACTAAATTCGTTAGGCAAATGCTTGTGGATACACAACCACAAACTTTTTCGGACTTAGTAAGAATATCAGGTTTATCACATGGTACTGATGTTTGGCTTAATAATGCTCAGTATTTTATTAAGGAAGGATATACAACACTTAGAGACTGTATAGCTACAAGAGATGATATTATGGTTTATCTTATGTATAAAGGCGTAGCTCCTAAAACTGCTTTTACAATAATGGAAAGTGTAAGAAAAGGTAAGGGGCTTACTGAAGAGTTTGAAAAGACCATGAAAGAAAATAACGTTGAGGATTGGTATATAGAAAGTTGTAAAAGAATTAAGTACATGTTCCCGAAGGGACACGCCGTTGCGTATGTAATGATGGCTGTTAGAGTTGCTTACTTTAAAGTTTATTACCCACTTGCTTATTATGCAACATATTTTACAGTAAGAGGAGCTGATGACTTTGATGCAGATTTGATTTGCAAAGGTGAAGGGGCTGTTCATGCAAAATTACAAGAATTGTATGCACTTGGAAATAGTGCAACTGTAAAAGATAAGGGATTAATTACTGTTTGTGAACTTTCTTTTGAAATGTATAAAAGAGGATTTAAGATGCTTAAGGTTGATTTATATGAATCAGATGCAACTAAATTTTTAATAGTAGATAATTCATTGAGACCTCCACTAAGCTCTCTTCAGGGAGTTGGAGTAAATGCAGCTAAAGCAATAGCTGAAGCAAGAGTTAATGGAGAATTTATATCTAAGGAAGATTTAAGACTTAGAACTAAGGTTTCTAAAACAGTTATAGAAACTTTAAGCAATCATGGATGTTTAGAAGGAATGTCTGAGACAAACCAATTATCATTATTTTAATATTTATAGTTAAGAGATTAATTTTAAATTTTATAATTTTAAATTAATCTCTTTTATTATAAATAGAATTAATAATAGAATGATACTATAAAATTAACAAATATTAAGTTTTAATCATAATATGAATACAAATAATATTAATGGGAGTTAATTGTGAATTATAGTGACCTTTATAATTTAATAGGAGTTAAGGCTGAAATAAATAGATTAGAAAGACAAGTTAGCCTAGGATGGGAAAAAGAATTTAGAACTTTGAAATGGTTAGGGTTAGAAGATGGTATGAAAATACTAGATTTAGGAGGAGGACCAGGATTTTTTTCAAAGCTTTTATTAGAAAATTTGCCAAATTGCAAAGTTACTTTATTAGAGCCAGATAGTGATTTTATGAAATTTGCCAAAGAGAATCTAAGCGAGTATGAAGGTAGAGTGGAATTCAAAGAAGAATCAATTTATAATAATAGTCTGGATGGTGAAAAATATGACTTTGTAGTAAGTAGATTTGTTTTTCAACATTTAGATGATCCTATAGCTGCAAGTAAAGAGATCTATAGGGTTTTAAAGTATGGAGGTATAGTTTCAGTTATAGATTCAGATAGAGGGGTATGGGGAATAAGTGAACCGGACATATTAAAAAATGAAAGAAATATACTTGGGAGACTAGAGAAGAAAGCTAGATGGAATAGGGAAGTTGGAAGAAAGCTTTTAAGAATACTAAAACTAGGAGGATTTAATGGATTAGATTTTGAGGCTGTAGCTATCCATAGTGATATAGTTGGCGTTGGAAGCATTGCAGGAGAAATGAATATTACAAATGAAGATATTAAGAATTTATCCAGAGTTAATCCTAAGCTAGCTCATTTGTTAAAGCAAAGTAAAGATATGATCAGTTCTAAAAATACAATAGTTATTCTTATAAATCTAATTGCTAAAGGTGTTAAACAGTAGTTTAAATAATAAGTAATAAGGCTTGAGGAGAGTATTTGGCTCTTCTCAAGCTTTTATTTTAGTTATTCCACCATTTAGGTAACATTATTTTGTAGGTTGGTTCTTGATAATCATAAGATTTAAAATCATAAGCATTAAATACAGATAAACTATAAACTATATTACTAATTAAATTAAGTTGTAAAAAAACTAAAAGAATAAATGTTAATTTTTTCATTTTGATATCTCCTTATAAAAGAATATAAATTATATTAATAATAGTATTAGTAATAAAGTGACATATTATAAATATAAAAATTTATAATAGCAATTAATATATAAGAGGTGAAGTATCGGTGGTAAAAAAGAATAAAGATGCAAAAAGCAAAGGAAAGGAAAGTTTAAAAAGTAAGGAAGAAGTAGATTCAATAGTAGCTTATAGAAATTATTATCCTAATGATAAAGAGGTATAAAGGTTATATACTATAAATAATAAAATTTAATAAAATTTTATATTAAAGGAAAAATTGATGAAAAAATAATATAAAATGGTAGAGCTTTTAGATGTAGAGAGCATATATAAATATAAATTATATTGTAATGACGACTTTGTAAATGAGTATATTGACAGAGAAGCAATTGAAAAGGCTAAAGAGAATCTAGTAGAATTAGATAAATTAAGAGAAGAAGCTCCAGAGTTTAAAATTCTAGATATTTTAGAAAAGTTTATAAAAAGTACATAAGTTAAGTGAAAATTATAATTATATATAATGAAAAAATGCTATTGCAGTTTTAAAGGAGCAATAGCATTTTTTTTAAGTTCTAAAATCAAATTTAGTTGAACATTTTTTACAAGTTACAACTATATTTCCCTTTCCTCTTGGTAATCTTAATTTTTGCTTACAGTTTGGACATTTTGTAATCTTATAGTTTTTCTTTTGATTTAACCAATAGTTAAAGTTTTCAAATATTTTAGAAATGTTATTTAGGTCATAAACTGGTATATTGTAAGGAAGGGATTTTCCGAATTTTGATAATAGTTTATTTGTATAAGTATAGAATATATTATATTCTTCTCTTCGTTTATATATTTTCTTTGAAAAAGCTCTATAAAAAGCAAATATTAACAATGCAATAGAAAATATTCTAGTAATATCCCATATATTTAAAATACAAGATAATAAAATAAGGAATAAAGATAATAAATCTACTCCATAAGAACCTTTTAAAAAATTCATTTTATCACTCCTAAAAATATTAATTATGTATATTATAGTATAAAAATATTAATGGGACAATTTATTATCGTAAATAAAAAGTTAATAAATAATTAATTTTAATAGGAGTAAAAAATAAATTATGATATTTCAAGATCTTTAGTAAGGTCTGATAATACATCACTTACTGAAGTAATTGAGTTAATTCTATGTGCGTTTGAGCCGCAAAAAATTAATCCGTTATCTGTATCTCCTTTTACTGCTGTGATTAATGTTTCTGAGATGCAGTAAGGGGTAGTGGCAGGATTACAAGGAATTAAACAATTATAGCATTTTTTTACGGGTATATTTTCTTTTTTTAAAGTTTCAGTAAATTTATTTCTTAAAGCTCTACCTGGCATACCAACAGGGCTCTTTACTAATTCAATGTCATTTTTGGTACTATTTATGTATGCATTTTTAAAGTTGATATGAGCATCACATTCATGAGTAGCAACGAATCTTGTAGCTACTTGAGCACCACTAGCACCTAAAGATAAGTATTTTTTAAAATCATCAGAATCAAAGATTCCACCGGCAACTATAACAGGAATTTTTTTGTTGAATATTTTTTCGAAATTAGATATCTCTTGTATAACTTCTTTGATGGATTTATCAAAATTTTTTATTTCATCTTCCAGGTTATCTTTTTTAAAACCTAGATGGCCACCAGCTAGTGGACCTTCAACTATTATAGCGTCAGCAGTTTTATTATAATGTTTATACCAGTACTTCAATATAACATTAGTAGCTTTAGCTGATGAAACTATAGGAACTATTTTAATTAAACTTTCACCTATAAACTCTGGTAGCTTTAATGGTAGACCAGCACCAGATATTATTAAATCAGCACCACCTTCTATAGTGGCTTTGATATGTTCTTTATAATAATTAGTTGCAACCATTATATTTACACCTATTATTCCATTAAATGAAATTTCTTTAGCTCTTCTTATATGTTTTTTTAATCCTCGTATATTAGCCTCAGTTGTGTTTTCTTCGAAATCGTCCTCCATATATCCGGCATGAGCGGCAGATATCACGCCTATAGCGCCATGTTTTGCAACATTCCCAGCTAAGTTTGACAATGATATACCTACGCCCATACCTCCTTGTATTATGGGTAATTTTGTTATTAAATCTCCGATTATTAATGGTTTAATTTTCATAATAAACTCCTTTAAATAAATAGTTTGATAATCAAAGTAATAATGCTATTATAGTAGTATGAGTAAAAAAACACAAGGTTTTTATAAAAAATATAAATGTTGACAATATTGGGGAAAAGTATTATTATACAAATAATTTGATATTCAAAATATTTGATATTGAATTAAATAAAATGAGAGAAGAGGACTGATATGAAAGGAGTTAAGATAGTAGGAATAGGACATTATTGCCCAAGTAATGTAGTTAGTAATGAATATATATCATCCTTAGTAGACACTTCTAATGAGTGGATAATAAAAAGAACTGGTATTAAAGAAAGAAGAATATCTAGTGGTGAAGGTACAGTAGATATTGCTGTTAAGGCTAGTGAAGAAGCTCTGAAAAATAGTGGGTATACTTCAGAAGATATTGATTTAATTATAGTAGCCACTACTTCGCCAGATAGAATAATGCCATCTACAGCTTGTAGTGTACAAGAAAGATTAGGATGTGCAAATGCAACAGCTTTTGATATATCCGCAGCATGCTCGGGGTTTGTATATGGTCTTATAGTAGCTAATAGTTTACTAAAAATTAATGAAAAAACTAGAGCATTAGTGATTGGAGCGGAAGTTTTATCAAGAATTGTAGATTGGAAAGATAGAAATACTTGTGTTTTATTTGGAGATGGTGCAGGAGCTGCAATTTTAGAAATTAGTGATGAATGTGGAATTATCGGTACTTATTTTGGTTCTGATGGAGAAAGAGGAGTAAAAGCTTTGACTAGCACAAGTCTTTCTTTAAATAATCCATTTGTAAAAGAGTGTGATGAAGAAAAAAGATATATAGATATGGAAGGTAGAGAGGTATTTAGATTCGCAGTATCAATAATACCAATCATAGTAAATAATCTTTTAGAGAAATCAGGAGAAAAGATAGAGAATATAAAATATATAATACCACATCAAGCAAATTCAAGAATTATTGATGAAGCTTCAAGGCGATTAGGAATAACTAGTGATAGATTTTATATAAATCTAGAGAGATATGGAAACACATCTTCAGCTAGTATACCAATAGCATTAGATGAGATGGTGAAAAAGGAACTTATAAAAAAAGGTGATAAGATAATTTTAGCTGCCTTTGGTGGCGGATTAACTTGGGCAGGAACATTAATAGAATTTTAAATATAAAATAAAAAATTAAATTTGAATTTGGAGGAATTTATTATGATATTTGAAAAAATTAGAGGAATAGTAGCAGATCAATTAGGAATAGAAGAGGAAAACATAACTTTAGAAACAAGATTTATAGAAGATTTAAATGCAGACTCATTAGATTTATTCCAAGTTATTATGGAGTTAGAAGATGAGTTTAATGTAAAAGTGGAAGATGTTGAAAATATAAAAACTGTTGGAGATGCAGTAAAGTTTGTGGAATCTGTAACAAAATAATAGATTGGAGTAGATTTTATGAAAAATGATATCTGTAAAATGTTAGATATAAAATATCCAATCTTCCAAGGGGGAATGGCTTGGGTATCAGATAGTTCATTAGCCTCAGCAGTTTCAAATGCTGGAGGGTTAGGTATAATCGCAGGAGCAACAGCTCCTGTAGATTATATTAGGGAAGAAATAAGAAAAACTAAAAAGTTAACAGATAAACCTTTTGGTTTAAATATAATGTTACTTTCTGATAACGCAGAAGAATTAGCTAAGATTGCAGTAGAAGAAGGTGTTAAGGTTATAACTACTGGAGCGGGAAATCCAGGTAAATATATGAGTATGTGGAAAGAAGCTGGAATCAAGGTTATACCTGTAGTTCCATCAGTTGCATTAGCTAAAAGGATGGAGAGAGCTGGAGCTGACGCTGTTATAGCAGAAGGATGCGAATCAGGTGGTCATGTTGGAAAGTTAACAACCATGGTATTAGTTCCACAAGTTGTGGATGCAGTTAATATTCCTGTAATAGCAGCAGGAGGAATCTGTGATGGAAGAGGGATTACAGCAGCTTTTGCTCTTGGAGCAAGAGGAATTCAAATGGGAACTAGATTTTTAGTTTCAGATGAATGTACAATTCATGAAAATTATAAAAATGCTGTTATAAAAGCTAAGGATATAGATACAGTAGTTACTGGAAGAGTTACAGGCCATCCTGTTCAAGTAATAAAAAATAGATTAGCTAGAGAGTTTCTAAAGTTAGAGGCTAGCAATGTATCAGCAGAGAAGCTAGAAGAGTTAGGAAGAGGAGCGCTTAGAAGAGCTGTAAAAGATGGAGATGTTGACAATAGCTCATTAATGGCAGGTCAAATAAGTGGAATGGTTTCTAAAAAACAAAGTGTCAAAGAGATAATTGAAGAGATATTTAATGAATATGAGGAGTTAAGAAAAGCCTTATAAAATAAGGAGGACATATGAGAGTAGCATTTGTATTTTCAGGGCAAGGTTCACAGTATGTAGGAATGGGAAAAGAGTTATATGAAAATTTCCAAGAAGCAAAAAGAATTTTTGATGATGCTAATGAAGTATTAGATTTTGATTTAAAGAACTTAACTTTTAATGGTGATGCTGAAGAGTTAAATATTACTGAAAATACTCAGCCTGCAATACTTACTATGTCTATTGCGGCTTTAGAAGTACTAAAAAATAAAGGCATTGAAGCTGAGGTAGTTGCTGGATTAAGCTTGGGAGAATATTCAGCGCTTGTTGCCTCAGGGGCCATATCTTTTAAAGAGGCAGTAGCATTAGTAAAAAAGAGAGGAAAGTATATGCAGGAAGCTGTTCCTTTAGGTATTGGTGCAATGACTGCAATTATGGAATTATCTATAGAAAAAATAGAAGAAGCTATAGAGATGTCTAAGGATAAAGGTATAGTTCAAATTGCTAATTATAATACAGCAAACCAAATTGTAATAGGTGGAGAGTTGGAAGCAGTGAATTTTGCAGCTAATCTTTGTTTAGAATATGGAGCAAAAAGAGCTATAAGTCTTAAAGTATCTGGACCTTTCCATACTGTATTATTAGAGCCGGCAGCTATTAAATTGAAAGAAGAACTTAGTAACATAAGTTTTAGTAATATAAAAATACCTGTAATAAATAATGTTACAGCGGAAGAAATAAAAAAAGATGATGATATAAAGGATATTCTTGGGAAGCAAGTTAAGTCGTCTGTTAGATGGAGAGAGACAATAGAAAAAATGATTGATATGGGAATTGATACATTTATAGAGATAGGGCCAGGAAGAACATTAAGTAGTTTCATTAAAGAAATAGCTCGAGCTAATAAAGCTAAAGTAAATATATTTAATGTTGAAGATCTTAAGTCTTTAAATAAAACATTAGAGGGAGTAGGTGATTTGAATGCTTAATAATAAAAATGCAGTTATTACTGGAGCCACAAGAGGTATAGGAAGGGAAATAGCTATAACTTTGGCGAAAAATGGAGCCAATATAGCTATAAATTATAGAAAAGAAAATGAAGATTTAAGTAGCTTGATTAATGAGTTAAAAGAACTAGGTGTTAAAGTGTTTACTAGAAAGTGCGATGTAAGCAACGGAGGAGAAGTTGATGAATTCATTAAAGAAGCAAAGGAAAGCCTTGGGAGCATAGATATTTTAGTTAATAATGCAGGAATAACTAAGGATGGCTTAATTCTCAGAATGAAAGAAGAGGATTTTGATTCAGTAATAGATGTGAACTTAAAAGGAGTTTTTAATACTACAAAGGCTGTTTCTGGAATTATGATGAAGCAAAGATATGGAAAAATAATAAATATATCATCAGTAGTTGGTATATCAGGGAATGCAGGTCAATGTAATTATGCAGCGTCGAAAGCTGGAGTAATAGGGTTTTCAAAATCGATTGCAAGAGAGTTAGCAACAAGAAATGTTAATGTAAATGTAGTTGCGCCGGGCTATATAAAAACTGATATGACAAAGGGTTTACCAGAGAAAGTTAAAGAGAGCATAATCCAAAGTATTCCTATGAAAAAAATAGGAGAACCAAAAGAAGTAGCAAATTTAGTATTGTTTTTAGCTTCTGATTTATCTAACTACATTACTGGGCAAGTAATTAGTGTTGATGGTGGAATGGTTATGAACTAGAAGGGAGTTTCTTATGAAAAGAAGAGTAGTAGTTACAGGAATGGGAGCAATAACGCCAATAGGAAATTCAGTAAGTGAATTTTGGAACAATGTAAAAAAGAATAAAAATGGTATAGAACAGATTACTTATTTTAATACAGAAGATTTTAAAGTTAAGCTAGCAGCAGAAGTTAAAAATTTTAATGTAGAAGATTATATAGGAAAAAAAGATGCAAAAAGGATGGATAAGTACACTCAATTTGCTGTTATATCATCTAATGAAGCTATAAAAGATAGTAAGCTTGAGTTAGGTAATATAGATAAAGAAAGAGTTGGAGTTGTATTTGGTAGTGGTATAGGTGGAATAGGTACTATAGAAAATCAAATCAATACACTAAAAGATAGAGGGCCAAGTAGAGTATCACCACTTACTATACCAATGGGAATTGCTAATATTGCAGCTGGAACAATAGCTATAGAGCATGGGATTTTAGGTAGTTGTTTAAGTTTAAATTCTGCATGTGCAACCTCTACACATGCTATAGGTGAAGCTTATAGAAGTATTAAGGATGGTTATTTAGATGTAATTATTGCTGGTGGTTCTGAAGCTTCAATTACACCTTTCGGAATTGCAGGGTTCCAGTCACTTACTGCTTTGAGCAGAAGTGAGGATAAGGATAGAGCATCTATACCTTTTGATAAGGATAGAAATGGATTTGTTATGGGGGAAGGTGCAGGGGCATTAATTTTAGAAGATTTAGATAGTGCATTAAAAAGAGGTGCTAAAATTTATGCTGAAGTAGTAGGATACGGTACTACATGTGATGCATATCATATTACATCACCAAGTAGTGATGGAGATGGAGCAGCAAGAGCTATGATTCAAGCGATGAAAGATGCAGATATTTCTTCAAGGCATATTGGTTATATAAATGCTCATGGTACATCTACAGAGATTAATGATAAGGTTGAGACGTTAGCAGTTAAAAAAGCAACTGGAGAAGATTATAAAAATATATACGTAAGTTCTACTAAGTCAATGACAGGTCATCTTTTAGGAGCAGCTGGAGCTATAGAAGCTATAATATCAATTAAATCATTAGAGGAGGACTTTATTCCAGCAACTATAAATTATAAAAATGAAGATGAAGAATGTGACTTAAATTTAGTTGTTAATGAAGGTATAAGAAAAGAGTATGATTATGCAATGTCAAACTCATTAGGATTTGGAGGACATAATGGAGCCCTTATATTTAAAAAATGGAGGGAGAATTTATAGTGCTAGATTATAACAAAATAAAAGAACTAATACATGAAATAGATTCATCTAGTATAAGAGTATTTGAACTAGAAAATGATGGTTTTAAATTGAAATTGAGTAAAAATGATGAAGTAAGTTTTAAAGAAATAAATAACAAAGAAGAAGTTAATGTTGGAAATACTAATTCAAAATCTATACCTAAAAAAGAATTAGTAGTGGAAGAAGAAAGTAATAATATTATCGATATAGAGTTAAAAGAAGTTAAGTCACCTTTAGTTGGTACATTTTATTCATCTTCAACACCAGGTGGTAAGCCTTATGTTGAGGTTGGATCTAAAGTAAAAAAGGGAGATGTACTTTGTATAGTTGAAGCTATGAAGATTATGAATGAAATCACTTCAGATTTTGATGGTGAGATAGTTGAAGTATTAAGAAAAGATGAAGATATAGTAGAGTTTGGTATGACTATATTTAAAATTAAATAGTCTAAGGAGATTAGTTATGGATATAAAAGAAATTATGGAGATAATTCCGCATCGATATCCTTTTCTTTTAATAGATAAGGTTGAAAGTTTAGAAGGAAATAAAATAGTTGCAATAAAAAATGTTACTATGAATGAATATTTCTTTCAAGGACATTTTCCAGTAGAACCGGTTATGCCTGGAGTATTGATAGTAGAGGCTTTAGCGCAAGCAGGTGCTGTTGCTCTTTTAAAAAGAGAAGAGTTTAAAGGAAAAATAGCTTATTTTGGTGGTATAAATAATGCTAAATTTAGAAAAAAAGTTGTGCCTGGTGATATTTTAACTCTAGAGGTTGAATTAACTAAAATTAGAGGAGTAGCAGGTATTGGTAAAGGAATAGCATATGTAGATGGTAAAAAGGCTTGTGAAGCTGAATTAACATTTATGATAGGTTAAGATAAAGAGGTGTTTTATGATAAGAAAGGTATTAATAGCTAATAGAGGTGAAATTGCTGTAAGAGTAATAAGAGCTTGTAAGGAAATGGGAATAAAGACTGTTGCAATATATTCTGAAGCAGATAAGGAAGCTATGCATACTCAATTAGCTGATGAGTCTATTTGTGTTGGTACTCCTAAGTCAAAAGACTCCTATTTAAATGAAAGCAATATAATAAGTGCTGCAGTTATAACTAAATGCAATGCGATTCATCCTGGATTTGGTTTTTTATCTGAAAAAGCAGAATTTGCAGCTATATGTGAAGAATGTAATATAAAGTTTATAGGACCAAGTAGTGAAGTTATAAATCTTATGGGGAATAAATCAAAAGCAAGGGAAATTATGAGTAAGGCTGGAGTACCAATTGTTCCAGGAAGTGATGGACTGGTAAAATCTTTTAAGGAAGCCAAAATAGAAGCTAAGAGAATTGGCTATCCAGTTATGATAAAAGCTTCAGCTGGTGGTGGAGGTAAAGGGATTAGAATAGTTCATAAAGAAGATGAACTTGAAAATTCATTTTTTACTGCTAAATCTGAAGCACAAATTAATTTTGGTGATGATTCAGTATATATGGAAAAGTTTATAGAGAATCCTAGACATATTGAATTTCAAATACTTGCAGATAGTTTTGGGAATGTAGTTCATCTAGGTGAACGTGATTGCTCTGTTCAAAGAAGAAATCAAAAATTATTAGAAGAAGCACCATCATCTATACTTTCTGATGAGTTAAGAGAAAAGATGGGAAGAGCTGCAGTAGATGCTGCTAAAGCAGTAGGGTATACAAATGCTGGAACAATTGAGTTTTTAGTAGATAAACATAAGAACTTTTATTTTATGGAAATGAATACAAGGATACAGGTAGAGCATCCAGTAACAGAAATGGTTACTTCAGTAGATATAGTTAAAGAACAATTGAGAATAGCTAATGGGGAGGAACTATCAATAACTCAGGAAGATATAAATGTTAAAGGTCACTCTATAGAATGTAGAATAAATGCAGAAAATCCTAATAAGAATTTTGCACCTTCTCCTGGAAAAATTGAGTTTTTAAATGTGCCAGGGGGGAATGGTATTAGGGTAGATACAGCGGTGTATCCAGGATATACAATACCACCGGTGTATGATTCAATGATAGCTAAAGTGATAGTTCATGGAAATAATAGAGAAGAGGCTATAAATAAAATGATTCGAGCTTTAGATGAGTTTGTAATACAAGGAGTGGAATGCAATATAGATTTTCAGATAGACATATTAAACAATGAAAGATTTAAATTAGGTATTTTTGATACTTCATTTATAAGTACAGAATATAATTTATAGTATGGTGATTATTATGGGTATTTTTAAGAAAAGACAGTACGGAGTAGTAAATTTAACTAAAGAAGAAGCTTTAGATTTACCGATAGTTCCAGATGGTACATGGGTTAAATGCGGAAATTGTGGAAAAATATTATACAAAAAAGTATTAGAAGAAAACTATAAAATCTGTAATCACTGTGGCGGATATTTTAGATTGGGAGCTTATGAGAGAATAGATCAAATATGTGATAAAGGGTCTTTCAATGAATTTAACTCTAGTATTTCATCAAGAAATCCTATGAACTTTGATGGATACGAGAAAAAGTTAAAAAGTAATAGAGAGAAAAGTGGGCTAATTGAAGCGGTAATTACAGGTGACTGCAAAATAAATGGAATAAAAAATATAATAGCTGTAATGGATTCAAACTTTCTTATGGGGAGTATGGGGATTGCTGTGGGAGAAAAAATAACATTAGCAATTGAAAAGGCTACAAAAGAGAAATTACCTATAATAATTTTTACTACCTCTGGTGGTGCTAGAATGCAGGAAGGTATTTTCTCGCTTATGCAGATGGCCAAGGTAAGTAGTGCTATTGCAAAGCATAATGATGAAGGGCTTTTATATATTACAGTATTAACAGACCCTACAACAGGAGGTGTTACCGCAAGTTTTGCCATGTTAGGTGATATAATTTTAGCCGAACCAAAAGCATTGGTTGGATTTGCTGGAAGAAGGGTTATTGAAGGAACATTAAAAGAAAAGTTACCTGATGACTTCCAAAGTGCAGAGTTTCTATTAGAAAATGGATTTGTTGATAAAATAGTTAAGAGAGAAGATATGAAAAGAACTTTATATAAACTTTTAAAGCTTCATGGATACAAGGAGGCGTAACTATGAGCAAAAACATTAAAGCTTGGAGTAGGGTTGAAACAGCGAGAATGATTGAAAGGCCTACTACACTTGAATATATAGATATAATATTTAAAGATTTTATAGAGCTTCATGGAGACAGAGCTTATAAAGAGGATAAGGCTATGGTAGCCGGTATTGCTTTTTTAGAAAATGAACCAGTCACTGTAATAGGGATGCAAAAGGGAAGAGATTTAAAAGAAAATATAGAACGAAATTTTGGTTCTCCCCACCCAGAAGGATACAGAAAAGCATTAAGATTTATGAAGCAAGCTGAAAAGTTTAATAGACCTATAATTTGTTTTATAAATACAGCAGGAGCTTATTGTGGTGTTGAAGCAGAAAAGAGAGGGCAAGGAGAAGCTATAGCTAGAAATTTAATGGAGATTTCTAAAATTAAGGTCCCTATAATATCAATTATAATTGGTGAAGGTGGAAGTGGCGGAGCACTTGCATTAGCTGTTGGAGATAGAGTTTGGATGTTAGAAAACTCTGTGTATTCAATTTTATCACCAGAAGGTTTTGCATCTATATTATTAAAAGATGCAACAAAATCGAAAGAAGTTGCAGAAAATATGGGGATTACATCTTATGAGCTTTTAGAGAGAAATATAATTGAAAAAGTCATTAAAGAGCCTAAAGGTGGAGCTCACAATGATATAGAAAGTGTTGCTAAAAATATAAAGGTAGAGCTAATAAAAGAATTAGAAGTTTTGAAGAGTAAAACAATAAATACTCTTTTAGACGAGCGATATAAAAGATTTAGAAGTTTCTCTTAAAATCTAAGAGAAACTTCACCAGAGTAAATTTGCTTTATTATATTATTAGAGTCTTTTACTAATAGGCTTCCATCATTGGCAATATCGATAGGAGTTACAATTTCATATGTATTATTATAATGTAAGCTGACTTCTTTATTTAAAATACAGGAGTTAGCTTTATAAATTTTTAATATAGAAATTATCTTATCTTCGGTAATATCTGAATATATATTGCTGAATTTTTTTATGAAAGTATTAAGAATCTTAAACCTATTAAAATCATTTCCATAAGCAATTTTAAGTGAGGTAGCCTTGTTTTGAAGTTCTAAGTTAAAATCGGTTATATCTAAATTTATATTAATACCGATACCAATTATTAAATAGTCTATTTTTTCGTTGGAAATATTGCTCTCAGTTAAAATACCACCTAATTTTCTATCTTTAATAAAAATATCGTTTGGCCACTTAATAGTAGCTTTAATATCAAATTCTAACAGAGTCTCATATATAGCAGTAGCTGTTAAAATAGGGATAATACTTAGAAATTTAGTAGAAAAGTCTGGTTTTAATAAGAGAGAAAACCATAGTCCTTTATTTTTAGGTGAAAGCCAGTTTCTACCTTTTGTTCCTCTACCACATATTTGTTTATCACTTAATACTAAAGTTGGTTTATCGAAGCCTTTATTAGCTAAACTTTTACAAAAATTATTTGTAGAGTCAATTTCTTCGAAAAAATAAAATTCAATGTTTGGGTATAACAATTTGAAATTATTCAATTCAGTAGTTAAAATATTGTCCATAATTAATCTCCTTATCTTTTGATTATAGATAAATCAAATATTATTTAAAACATAATTTATAAAAGTATCAACTAAAAAAGGGTCAAATTGAGAACCAGAATAATTTTTTAACTCTAAAATAGCATCTTCTTTGCTCATTGGTTTCTTGTATGTACGCTCACTTCTCATAACATCATAAGCATCTGCAATAGAAATTATTCGTGATATAAGAGGTATCTCTTGCTCTTTAAGTCCTAGAGGGTAGCCAGTACCATCCCATTTTTCATGATGGCATAAAACACATTTAGCTACATTTTCAAGTTCGCCCATAGCTTGAAGTATTCTATAGCCTTTTTCAGAATGGGTTTTCATTATAATAAATTCATCGTATGTTAACTTTCCATGTTTTAAAAGTATATCTTCACGTATACCTATTTTACCTATATCATGGAACTTAGCAACTAAAAAGAGTTCATCTAACTCTGAAGCTTTAAGGTTGAGCACAACTCCTAAGGAAGAAGCGTATGTAGTTACTCTTTCAGTATGTTCTTCAGTTTCAGTATTTTTTTCTTGAAGACTTTTTATTAAAGAATCTGTTATAGAACTTCGTATACTTTTTTTATCTAACAATTTTCTTCTATATACTTTTTCCTCTACTTCTTTTATACAATCATATATATTTTGAGATATAGAACTTTTGACAGATTCGCCTAGTGCTATACTTAATTGAATAAATTTATAATCACTATCTTCGCATTTGTGTAAAATTTCTCTCATTATATTTTCGCATAATTGTTCATTGCTATTTGGTAAAAGAATCATAAATTCATCTCCACCCCAACGGAAGACAGAACCTTTTGTTGAACAAACATCTGTTAATACATTAGCGATGCTTATAAGAAGTTTATCACCTTCTAGATGGCCTAATGTATCATTAACTATTTTTAAACCGTTGACATCACCCATTATTATTCCGAGAGGAAGATATTTTTCTTGATTATATTTGTTTAGTTTTTCTTTGAAGCTAGAACGATTATACAAACCAGTAAGATAATCAGTATAGCTTAAATATCTTAGTTTGTTCTCTAATTTTTTTCTATCTGTAATATCTCTAGAAAGGCCTACAATTCCCCAAACATCACCATCTTCATTAATGACAGGAACTTTAAGGTTTTCTTCAAATTTAACATCACCATTTTTATAAGATATAGAGTATTGAGAAGACTTTGCTTTCTTTGTCTTCATAATTTCTTTATCTTGCTCAAGAAATTTTTTTGCAATTTCTTTATTTGGATATATTTCTAAATCAGATTTGCCTATTAAATCATAAACTCCAAGCTTTTCATAAAAGTCACTAAAGTTTTTATTGTAGCCGATAAATTTACAATCTTTATCTTTGTAGAATATAGCTTCTGGTAAAGAATCTATTATAGTTTTTAATATATCTTTTTGTTTTTTTAACTCTTCTTCTCTTTTTAATTTATCTTTTATAGGTAATATAATGCCGGCTATTGAATGTATTTCATTATGTGAATTTAATAAAGGAAAGATTATGCACTCAACAAAAATATTATCTATATTAACATTAAAAGTTATACTCTTCTTTTCTGATATACATCTTTTTATTTGGTTATCATATAATGTTGCAGTTACTTTGGGAAAAACTTCTTTATTTGTCTTACCTATGATATCACTATATTTTGTATTATATAAATTTTCATAAGATTTATTTAAGAATATTATTTTAGTATTTATGTCTTCTATCCAAACTGGATAAGGAAGAAATTCTAAAAAAGATTTAAAAATATTCATAATTAAAAAGTTCCTTTATATATGTATTTATAGATAATATTATAGCATAAAAAAGAGAAGTATCTTTAATAAAACAAGCTAAATATAGAAAATACTACAAAAAAAGGTTTATTTAACAGGAAAAGTTTATTTTGAGAAATGAAAGTTATAGAAAATAAAATTTCATAAAATAATATTTATAATATTATAAAAAGAAAAGTAAATTTTAAATATAGCTTCAAAATGAAGAATAAATGCTAAATATATATATAATATTAAGATGA
Source organism: Clostridium sp. NSJ-49 (assembly GCF_014287725.1). Classification (NCBI taxonomy): domain Bacteria; kingdom Bacillati; phylum Bacillota; class Clostridia; order Eubacteriales; family Clostridiaceae; genus Clostridium; species Clostridium sp. NSJ-49. The sequence goes on from NZ_JACOOP010000001.1 coordinate 125,471, forward strand.
ATAAAATAGGAAATAGAATTTAATTTTTAGAAAAATGAATAAAAAATTTGAAATTATGCATTTATGTGGTAATATATAGATATAAGCAAAATAAAAAGGGGGAATTTTATGAAAAATAAAATAGGATTAACTACCAAAATATTTATAGGAATGGGGCTAGGATTACTTTTAGGATTAGCAATTAGAGCTTTACCAAGTGGATTTATAAAAGATACAGTATTTTTAAATGGAATCTTAAAAGTTTTAGGAACAGGATTTATTAGTGCTATTAAGATGCTTGTAGTTCCATTAGTGTTTGCATCTATAACTTGTGGAGTTGCATCACTTGCAAATATAAAGAGCTTAGGAAGAATTGGGGGCAAAACAGTAGTATTTTATTTATTTACAACAGCGGTTGCTATATCTATTGCTATAGGACTAGGATTTTTAATTAATCCAGGAGTAGGATTAGATATGTCAAGTTTAGTTCTTCAAGAACCTACAATAGGAGAAAGTCAAAGCATAGCTGATTTAATAATAAGCATAATTCCAACAAACCCAATTAAAGCTATGGTAGATGGGGACATGCTTCAAATAATTTCGTTCTCAATTTTATTTGGGGCTACTATAAGTATATTAGGTGAAAAGGCTAAGCCTGTAAAAACCTTTATGCTAAGTTTAAATGAGGTTTGCTTAAAAATGGTTAATATAGTAATGGCTATTGCACCTTTTGGAGTATTTGGACTAATAGCAAATACTTTTGCAACAACAGGATTTGAAGCTTTTGGATCATTAGTTAAATATATGATAGTTGTTTTATTAGCTTTAGCTGTTCATGCTGTAGTTGTATATTCTGGATTATTAAAAGCATTTACAGGATTAAACATTGTACCATTTGTTAAAAGATTCGCTAAAGTTGCAGCTGTAACTTTTTCAACGGCATCAAGTGGGGCTGCATTACCTGTTACAAAAAAGGCAATGGATGATTCCGGAGTAAGTAATAAGGTATCATCTTTTACAATACCTTTAGGAGCAACAATAAATATGGATGGGACAGCTATAATGCAAGGAGCTGCAACTGTCTTTATAGCTCAAATATATGGAATTGAATTAGGAATAGGACAAATAATGGCTGTAATAGTTACTGCAACACTTGCATCTATTGGAACTGCTGCAGTGCCAGGAGTTGGGCTAGTAATGTTATCTATGGTTTTAAGAACTGTTGGATTACCTGTAGAAGGTATAGGGCTTATTATGGGTGTAGATAGAATACTAGATATGTGTAGAACTACAATAAATGTATTTGGGGATTGTATATGTACACTTATCGTAAGTAAAAGTGAAAATGAGTTTGATGAAGAAAAATATTATTCGGATGATGATATAATGATTGATGAAGTAACTGCATAGTTATAAATGAAGGAGGTGTTTTTTACATCTCCTTTATTTAGTTGATTTTTAACTATACTAGACAGTTTTATATTTACAATGTAAAATTATTTTACGTATACTATAGGAAGGATAAAGATTTAAATGAATAATAAGAAATTGAAAAATAGCTATGATAAGGCTATGAAGAAGCACAAAGGAAACAAAAAGGCTCAATTAATTACAACAGTGATTTTTGCGATTATTGCTTTAGTAACTATAGCATTTGGTGGAGAATTAAAAAATACAACTACAGGCGCTATTGGTACTATGAAGGTTCACTATATCGATGTTGGACAAGGCGATGCAACTTTAGTACAAGTTAATGGTAAAAATTTATTAATAGATGCAGGACCAAATAAGTCGGCAGACAGCTTAGTAGAATATATTAAAGGAATAGGAGTAACAACTATAGACCACGTTATTGCAACTCATCCTCATGAAGATCATATAGGTGGAATGGATGAAATTTTTGATGCATTTGAGGTTAAAAACTTTTATTCTCCAAAGGTTGAGCATACTACTAAGACTTTTGAAAAAATGATAAATGCTGTTACAAATGAAGGATTAAAAATAACTACTATTAAAGCTGGAGATGGATCTAAGATAGATTTAGGAGATGGTACTAAAGTAGAAATTTTTTCACCAGTAGATGATAAATATAATGAGTTAAATGATTATTCTCCTATTATGAAGATTACTTTTGGAGAGAATTCATTCTTATTTACTGGAGATGCAGAGAAACTTGTAGAAAAGCAAGTTATTGCTAATGGAGAAAATATTGATGCTGATGTATTAAAGGTAGGCCATCATGGTAGTACTACTTCTTCATCAGAAGACTTTATAAAAGAAGTTTCACCAGATATTGCAGTTATTCCAGTTGGAGAAGGAAATGATTATGGACATCCTCATAAGGAAATACTAGAGCTATTAGAAAAGAATAATATTAATTTACTTAGAACTGATTTTGAAGGAACTATCATTCTAGAAAGTGATGGGGAAAATATAAAAGTTTTAGAATAAAAGGTTAGAGCTATCAAAGAAGGTAGCTCTAATTTTTTTGAAAATAAATAAAATTTAAAGCTATAATTTTTATAGGTTTTGAACAATACTAATATTATTGATGAAGGAGTGATAATTTTGGAACAAAAGATAATGACTTTTCATGATGAAAACGGAAATAAAATTGACTATCAAATTTTAGAACAAAAACTGATTAATAAAACTGAGTATGTAACAATGGCACCAGTAAGTAATAAGGCTGATGTTGAAGTATTTAAGATTAAGTTTGATAAAAATTGGAACGAAACATTAATCCAAGTAGAGTCTGAAAAAGAATTAGATATGGTAAGGCAAGTATCAAGTGTAAAGTTTTAACAAAAATTTTAAGGGCTGTTTTGAAACGGCCCTTATTTGTTGTACAATATAAATATATTAATAAAATCCTTATGGAGGGAGTATATGAAAAAAAACGCAGCACAAAGAGAATTTAAAAAATTAAAAAGTCAAATTACTCAAATAGAAGAAATAGTTCATCACTCTAAGGCAGGGGCTCTTTTTGAACATGAAGCAGCAATAAGGAAAAAAATAAAGACACTATTGGAAATGGAAACTGAAGGGTTTAAAGAATATGATGTTGTTTTAGAGAGGTATGAGGAACTTCTTGAAGAGACAGCTAAGAGAATACTTGAATCATATAATAAAAAAAATGGAACAGATTTTGACTATTATCAAGTTGTAAGGGGAAATTATAATTTATTAATAAACTCTGGATTTATTACTGTACTTACAAAACATCATATTCCTAATATAATAGCAGAGGAGTTTGAAAAGAATTTTCCTGATAATCCTAAAAATGAATATATAAATGCTAGAAATATAGAAAGAAAATTCTTTATTCATTTAGGTGATACAAATACAGGTAAGACATTTAATGCTATAGAGAGATTAAAAACAGCTAGAAAGGGAATATATCTTTCACCTTTAAGAATATTAGCTTTAGAAAACTTTGAAAAGCTTAACAGTGAAGGGGTTGTTTGTAACTTAGCTACAGGAGAGGAAGAAATAATTAAAGAAGGTGCAACTCATTTATCATGTACAATTGAAAAACTTAATTTAAGAGAAGAATATGATATTGCAGTAATAGATGAGATTCAAATGATTGGTGATTCTCAAAGAGGGGCAGCATGGACTAGAGCTTTATTAGGTTTAAGATGTAAAGAAATTCATGTTTGTGGAGCACTTAATACTAAGGAGTTACTTGAAAAGATATTAAAGGATTGTAAAGATGATTATGAAATAAAGGAGTATACAAGAAATGTTCCTTTAGAAGTAGAATATAAGAATTTCAATATTAGAGATGCGCAGGAGGGAGATGCAATAGTAGTATTCTCTAAAAAGCGAGTTTTAGAAATTGCATCAGAATATTCTAATCTAGGTATTAAAGCTAGTATAATATATGGTGATTTACCACCTGAAGTTAGAAGAATGCAATATAATCAGTTTATAAATAAAGATACTAAAGTTCTTGTTACAACAGATGCAATAGGAATGGGAGTAAATTTACCTATAAGAAGAATCGTATTTATGTCTATAAGAAAATTTGATGGAGAGGAAATACGAGAACTTACATCTCAAGAAGTAAAACAGGTAGCAGGAAGAGCGGGAAGAAAAGGAATATATGATGTTGGATATGTAGCTTCAGTAGGAGATACAGCTGATTTCATAAAGGAAAAGATAGAGAGTATAGATAAACCAATAGAGAAAGCTGTAGTTGGTCCTTCAGAGGCTATTCTAAATATAAAGAATCTACCATTAAAAGAGAAGTTAGCATTGTGGAGTACTAGAGAAGAAAAACTTAATTATTATCGAAAGATGGATATAAATGATTATCTAATTGTATTAGAAGCTATTAAAAGATATAACTTAAAGGAAGATATTCAATGGGATTTGTTAAAAGTTCCTTTTGATGTTAAAAATGAAAGTCTTATGGAGACCTTTTTAAAATATGTTGATGAGTTATTTATAAATAAAGAAAAGAAATTATTTAAACCAGAATGTTATAAAGGCAACTTAGAAGCTTTAGAAATTTATTATCAAGAAATAAGTATGTACTACTCATTCTCAAAAATATTTTCATTAGAATTTGATGTAGAATGGGTATACAGTGAAAGATTAAAAGTTAGTAATGATATAAATGATATTTTAATTAGAATTTAGATATCATTTGAAGATATTTATATTGCGCACAGGGGGATAACATGAGAAGATATAATACAAATATTGAGGGGTTTACACTAAGAGAAACAAGTGAAAATGATTTATCATTAATTTTAGGATTTATTAAAGAAATAGCTGAGTATGAAAAATTATCTAATGCTGTAGACGCAACAGAAGAGTCACTTAAAAAATACGTTTTTGAAAAAAGAAGAGCAGAAGTTTTAATAGTTGAGAAAGATGAGAATCCTATAGGATATGTAGTTTATTTTTATAATTTCTCTACTTTTACAGGCACTTCAGGACTTTATTTAGAAGATGTATTTATAAGATCAGAATATAGAGGTATGGGATTAGGAAAAGAAATATTTAAGATATTAGGTAAGCTTGCAAGAGAAGAGGGATGTAAAAGAATGGAATGGGTCTGTTTAAATTGGAATGAACCTTCAAAGAAATTCTATAAGGGATTAGGAGCAATTTCTATGGATGAATGGACAACATTTAGATTAACAGAGGATTATATAAGAAAGCTTTAAAGTTTGAAATAGTAATAAAAATAAAGTGGGTTTCCACTTTATTTTTATTTATAGATATTTTAAAGTTAAAAGTTTGATTTATAAGTTATTTTAGTTATTATATTAATGTAGAAAATTAAATATTAAAGGAGTAACAGTATGAGTGAACTAAGTAATAGGACGAAAGGTATAATATTTATAATAGCATCTGCTTTTGGATTTGCTATGATGTCTGCATTTGTAAAGCTAGCAGGGGACTTGCCATCATTTCAAAAGACTTTTTTTAGAAATCTTGTTTCATGTATAATTGCAGCAATATTTATTATAAAGAATAAGGAGAGTTTTTTTGGAAAAAAGGATAGCCAAAAGATTTTAATATTAAGATCGATATTTGGAACTATAGGAATAGTATTGAATTTTTATGCAATAGATAAGTTAGTTTTATCAGATGCTAATATGTTGAATAAATTAAGCCCATTTTTTGTAATAATTTTTTCAGCATTATTTTTAAAAGAAAAAATAAATATAAAACAGAGTATTGCAATAATTATTGCATTTTTAGGTGCGTTATTTATAATAAAACCTACTTTTAATTTAGATATAATTCCATCATTATTAGGCGTACTTGGAGCAATTTGTGCTGCGGCAGCGTACACTTGTCTAAGAGTTTTAGGAGGGAAAGAAAAACATTATACGGTAGTATTTTATTTTTCATTATTCTCAACTATTGTAATTTTCCCATTTATGATTGTAGTTTATAAGTCTATGACCATGATTCAATTAGTATATTTAATATTAGCGGGGATTTTTGCAAGTATTGGACAATTTGGGGTAACATTAGCATATAAATATGCACCTTCAAAAGAAATATCTATTTTTGATTATTCTAATATAATATTCTCTGCAATAATAAGTTTAGTTATTTTTGGAGTATTACCAGATTATTTAAGTGTAATAGGGTATTTAATTATATTTGGAGCATCATTTTATATGTTTTTATATAATAAGAAGCTAGATAAACTAGAAAAAAATAAGTAATACCTAGTTTTTATAAATAGATAGTATTTCAAAACATAACTATAAATGGTAAAATATAACTATAAAATGGTATAAAAGGAAGTGGTTTTAACAATGTTAAAAGGAACAAAAACAGCAGAAAATTTATTAAAGTCATTTGCGGGAGAATGTCAAGCTAGAACTAGATATACTTACTATGCTAGTACAGCTAAAAAAGAAGGATATGTTCAAATAGCGAATATATTTATGGAGACCGCAGAACAGGAAAAAGAACATGCGAAGAGATTTTATAAATTCTTAAAGGATGAATTTGCAGATGAAGCTATAGAAATAACAGCATCATATCCAGTAGCACTACATGGAGAAACAGCGAAAAATTTAAAAGCAGCTGCTAATGGAGAACATGAGGAGTGGAGTGCTGATTATCCGGAGTTTGCTAGAGTTGCAAGAGAAGAAGGATTTTTAGATATAGCAATTGCTTATGAAAGAATCTCAGAAGTTGAATTTAGACATGAAAAAAGATACAGAAAATTATTGGAAAATATAGAAAATGATTCTGTATTTAAGAAAGAAGAATCAGTATTATGGAAATGTAATAATTGTGGGTATATTTATGAAGGAAATGAGGCACCTAAGGCATGTCCGGCATGTTTGCATCCACAAGGTTACTTTGAGGTATTTATAGAAAATTATTAAAAAAATTTTAAAAGTGACATGTAAGAGGTTCTTATATGTTACTTTTTTTTAATTAACTAAAATTTCATATTTTACTTTTGATGAAAATTGTTATATTATATTGAATCAGGTGTTTTATACATAATAAACAATAAGGAGAGGAAAAATTTGAAAGGTAAAAAAATAAATTATCAGAAGACATTTAATTATTTCGTACTTATTTCGCTTATTTTAACAATTATATTTTTAGTATGGGCTATGATTGCAGCTCCATCAGTAATGAACCCAAGTGATCCATTTGCAAGAACAAAAAATGATTATGTACTTATTTTATCTCAATGTATTTTAGGTGTTGTTGCAATGTTTTTACCAGGGGTATTTGAACGTAAATTTAAAATAGAAATACCTTCAAATATGCTAATTCTTTATACAATATTCTTATATTGTGCAATATATTTAGGAGAAGTAAAGAGTTTTTATTATAATGTACCACATTGGGATACTATACTGCATACTTTTAGTGGAGCTATGCTAGGTGCATTAGGATTTTCTTTTGTAACTTTATTAAATAAAACAGAAACAGTACCTATTAATTTAAGTCCATTATTTGTTGTTATATTTTCATTCTGCTTTGCAGTAACTCTTGGAGTGTTTTGGGAAATATATGAGTTTACTTTTGATGGTCTTTTAGGATTAAATATGCAAAAATTTGCACTAGAAGGTGGAGTAGATTTACTTGGAAGAGCAGCTTTAGTTGATACTATGAAAGATTTAATAGTTGACTGCTTAGGTGCATTAATTATGTCAATAATAGGTTATATATCACTTATTTATGAAAAAGGTTGGATAGAAAAGCTACAATTAAAGAAAAAAAGATAAATTTTAGGAGGATGTTTTTGGACATCCTCTTTTTTGATAGATAATTTATCATAATTATTTCAAAATATGGATTTTTGTAGTTTAAATGATATAATATACCTAATAAGTAGAAATAGAATGCTGCTTATGAAATTTAAAAAGATTGGGGAGAAAAATATGGAATTAAAATGGAGTTTAGAAGAAATATATAAATCATTTGATTCTGATGAGTTTAAAAGAGATTTAGAAAAGGTAGATAATTTAATTACAAACTTTAATGATTGGACAAATGAAACAGTAAAAAATAATGAAAATGAAGTGGAAAAACTTGAAGAGTATATTGATTTTTATACTAATTTAGAAAATATAACAAATAGACTAGGTGCATTTATTCATTTAACTATTAGTGCAGATACAACAAATGGTGTGGCATTAAAATATTCAGATATTTTAGACGATAAATTAACTAATATAGTTGAAGCAGAAACAAAATTAAATAAATGGATAAGTACATTAAAAAATCTAGATGAAGCTATTGAATCTTCAGAAAAATTGAAAGAACATAAATTTATTTTAACAAGTATTGTTGAAAAATCTAAATATCTTTTATCTAATAAAGAAGAGAGTATAATTGCTAATATGCAAAATACAGGATCAACTGCATGGTTAAAGTTAAAAAATAATTTAATTTCAAATCATAAAGTGAATATTGAAGAGGATGGACAAATGAAGGAGTTACCTCTTACAGTAGTTTTAAATATGGCTTATGACAATAATAAAGATGTAAGAAAGAAGGCATATTTAGCTGAAATTGAGTCATATAAAAAGATTGAAGAAGGTGTAGCAGCAGCATTAAATGCAATAAAAGGTGAAGTATTAACTATATGTAAGTTTAGGGGATATGAGTCTCCATTAGAGCAAACACTTGTAAATTCAAGAATGGATAAAGAATCTTTAGATGCAATGCTTTCAGCTATGAGAGAAGCGATGCCTACCTTTAGAAAATATTTGAGAAGAAAAGCTGAAATATTAGGATATAATAATGGATTACCATTTTATGAAATGTATGCTCCAATAATAGAGAAAGATATGGAATTTTCATATGAAGAAGGAGCTAAGTTTGTAGAAAAGAACTTTAGAACATTTAGCGATAGCCTTGCAAATTTTGCAAAGAAAGCAGTTGATAATAGCTGGATAGATGTATATCCTAGAGAAGGTAAGGTGGGAGGGGCATTTTGTTCAAACCTTCACTTTATAGGAGAAAGTAGATTCTTATTAAACTATGGAAATACGTTTAGTGATGTTGTAACTATGGCTCATGAATTAGGACATGGATTCCATGGAGAGTGTTTAAAAAATGAAAGTGCTTTAAACTCTCACTATCCAATGCCAATTGCAGAAACAGCATCAACTTTCTGTGAAACTATTATTAAAAAAGCAGCGATAAAGGAAGCTGATAAAGAAGAGGCTCTATCAATATTAGAAAGTGAAATAAGTGATTCAACACAAGTTATAGTAGATATATATTCAAGATTTTTATTTGAATCTTGGCTTTTTGAAAAGAGAAAAGAAAGTGCGCTTTCTGTAGATGAGATAAAAGAGCTTATGATTAAAGCACAAAAAGAAGCTTATGGAGATGGATTAGATCCAGAATATTTACATCCATATATGTGGACTTGGAAGCCTCATTATTATTATGTAGATAGCAATTTCTATAACTTCCCTTATGCATTTGGATTATTATTTGCTAAAGGACTATATGCAGAATATATTAAGAGGGGAGATTCATTCCCTAAAGATTACGAAAATTTACTTTCAATAACAGGGAAAAATAAGATTGTTGATGTAACAAAGGTTATGGGAATAGATATTCATGATAAAGATTTCTGGAGAAGTTCTTTAAAGACAATAGAAGAAGATATTGAAAAATTTATAGAACTAAGCAAAGAGTTATAATAATATTATTAATGAAGGAGTTGCTATTAGCAGCTCTTTCATTTTGAAAATGAGAAGAGATGTTTAGTACTTTATTTATATTAGCTATTAACTTTTAATTAAATAAGTATTATACTAAAAGTTATATAATTAAAAACAAATGAAGGTGAAAGATTTGAAAACAAAAAAATTAACCGAAGCGGCTATGCTATCTGCTCTTTTTGTTGTAGTTAGTATAGTAGCAATTTCTACTGGACTTATGTACTCAATATATTTAGATATAATAGTACCTATTTTTATTTCAATTTTATATTTAAAAATAGGGTTTAAATATACAGTACTATCTTCTTTAACTTCTTTAATTATTGTAGCACTAGCTATAGGGGATGTTCCATCAGCGATATGGATGAGCCAAGGGATTATACTAGGTTTAATATGTGGATTTTTTGTATCTAAAAAAGGAGCAATATTAGACGATATATTGTGGTCATCAATTGGAGGATGTTTTGTAGTAATACTTGTAGATGTATATTTATCAACATTAACAGGATATAGTCTACTTAAAGATTTTGATTCAGTAGCTGTAATGTTTCCTTTAAATGAAGAAATAACAAAAATGGCTTTTTATATATTTATTGCAATTATACCTGTAGGAACAGCTTTAGTGTCTTATGTTGGAGCATTATTTATAGGACATAAATTAAATATTTTAAATAAAGCTAGTAAAGAGAAATATAATATATTAAAAAACTTTAAAAAAATTGGAAGCTATTTATGTTGTTCTAAAAGAACGTATTTCATTTCAGTGACATATTTACTAATAGTAGAAATAATTAATAATACGAATTTTACAATTAATTCAACATATATAAAAACTGTAAATATGTCTGTAAGAGTCGTATTTATGTATTTTATTATTAAAGATTCCATTGGATTTATAAGAAAATATATTTATATTAGAAGCAAATCAGCAACTGTTGCTCAAGTGGTATCATTTGCAATATTATATCTATTGATTGTTAATATCTACATAACTACCATATTGTTAATCATAGGAAGTGTTACAGTTAATTTTTTATTGAAAATAAGAGATAAAGAAATAAATATAGTTAATCAGTATTTAGAATTAGAAGGGCAAAAATAGTGATAAAGTTAAAATAATAAGGCTTATTTATGTAAGCCTTATATCTTTTTGCATTGAAATATCGCATCTTGAACAAACTTCATCATTATTTTTTTTAAATCCAAAAGATTCGTATAGTGGTAAAGCTTTTGTTAAAAGTGAATTTGTTTGAAGTGTCATTGTAGTATAACCTAAATTTTGAGCAGATTGCAATGCATTTTTTAGCAAAGTTTTTCCTAAGCTTTTGCCTTGATATTCTTTATAAAGATACATCTTTCTAAGCTCACAAGTTGAGTCATTTATCTTGTAGACTCCAACTGAACCAATGATTTTATTATCATCTTCAATAACTTGAAACCATCCTTTATTATTAAAATAAAATTTTGTTATATCTGTAACGTCAAAATCAGCACCAGAAGGTTCTAAATTAAGGCCATATTCAGATAAAACAATATCTATAAGCGTTAAAACTTCTTTTTCATCACCTTTTCTTGCAAGTCTAAATTTAATCATAGCTTTTAGTAAAAGTTAATCTTTTACTTTTACCCCCTTTTAATTGATGTTATTATAATTATATAACAAATAACAAAAAATACCATAAATTAATATTAAAATTAATTTATGGTTAAAAATTTATAATAAAACACCTATTAATACAATAGCGCTTATTATTTGAATAAGAGCTATAAATACGCAATACATTGAAGCTTTAGGACCTTGTTGTATTAAATCTTTAAAATATACTCTCATACCTATTCCAGCTAAAGCAATAACTTCTATAAAATTATCTAATTCTTTTAATGTATGAGTAAGACTATGTGGAATTATATTTAATGAATATAAAGCACAAGTTATAAAGAATCCTATAATATACCATGGAATCTTTATTCTTGATTGATGATTATGACTATGTATTTCTTCTTCAACGGCTTCAACACCTTTAACAGTACTTTTCTTCTTTAAAGCTGCAAGTAAAAATACTACGACGACAAGAAATACAATTCTTACTATTTTAAAAATAGTAGCTTGTTCTTTTACTTGTTCACTTACCATTGAACCAGCAGCAACAACTTGCCCTACAGATTGTAGTATTCCACCTAAAAATGCTGATGTTCTAAAAGTTTCATTATTATATAAAAAAGAAGTTAAAAGTGGAAGTAATATCATAAGAACAGTCCCAGTTACATTAACCATAGTAATGGCAATACCTTTATCCCTACTATGTGCATTAATTACAGGAGCTGTTGAGGCTATTGCAGATGAACCGCATACAGCATTACCGCTAGCCATTAAAAGTACAAAGTCTTCTCCAAACTTTAGATATCTTCCAACCCAAATAGTTCCGAATAATGTCATTAGCATAAGCAAAATTATAAAGAGTATACCCCTGATACCTAAATCTAATAATTGACTAATATTTAATGTTCCACCTAATAAGACTACTGATATAGATAAAAGAGTTCCTTCAGAAAATTTAGTACCTTTGTTTAAATACTCTTTTCTACCAAAAGTATTACCTACGATTATACCTATAATTATTGCAATTGTAGCTGCACCTAATGTTGGGAGAAAAAGTTTAGCTATTATTTTACTTACTATAGCTATTACAACACACACTAAAAATCCAGGAAGAATTTGAAGTGCATGTTTTATAAAACTATTTTGATTCTTGTTATTCTCGTTACTCATATTGAAAAAGTAAGGAATATTTAAAACCTTACAAATATTCACTTCCTCTCTAGTTAAATTTTTTATTAGCAATTTTATATATGGAATTAATACAATGATAGTTTATCCAAAATAATAAATAAAATAACGAAAAAATTATCAGATTTTTTTGATAAAAAAGAATAATTAATTATTTTCAATTTTCAAGGATTTGTTGTATTATTAAAGTATGTTAAATTTATTAGCTTTACAGTTTGGAGGAAAGATAAGTGAAAACGTTAGTAATCAATTGTGGTAGTTCATCATTAAAGTATCAGTTAATTGATATGAGTACAGAAGAATCTATGGTTCAAGGGTTAGTTGAAAGAATTGGAATTGAAGGTTCTCAATTAACTCAAAAAGTTGAAGGTAGAGAAAAATATATAATAAAAGCTGAGATTAAAGATCATAAAGATGCTATTAAATTAGTTTTAGAAGCTTTAATCGACGAAAAGCATGGCGTAATAAAGTCAATGGATGAGATAGCAGCAGTTGGACACAGAGTAGTTCATGGGGGAGAAAAATATTCAGAATCAGTGGTATTAACGGAAGAAGTTTTAAAGTCAGTTGAAGAGTGTAATGCACTTGCACCGTTACACAACCCACCAAACATAATAGGAATACGAGCTTGTATGGAATTAATGCCAAATGTACCTATGGTGGGTGTATTTGATACAGCATTCCATCAAACTATGCCTAAGGAAGCATATATATGTCCTTTACCATATGAATTATATGAAAACTATGGAATAAGAAAATATGGATTCCACGGAACATCTCATAAGTATGTATCAAATAAAGTTGCTGAAGTTATGAATAAAGATATAAAAGATCTTAAGATAGTAACTTGTCACCTAGGCAATGGTTGTTCATTAGCAGCTATAAAAGGTGGCAAATCAATAGATACTTCAATGGGATTCACACCACTTGCAGGAGTTATGATGGGAACTAGATCAGGTAGTATTGATCCATCTGTAATTGGATTTTTAATAAAAGAAAAAGGTTATACAATGCAAGAAGTTGATGATTTATTAAATAAAAAATCAGGTGTTCTTGGAATTTCAGGAATTTCTTCAGACTTCAGAGATGTAAGAGATGCAGCAGAGCAAGGAAATGAAAGAGCTAAGCTTGCTTTAGACGTATTCCATTATAAAGTAAGAGCTCAAATTGCATCATATGCTGGAGTTATGGGTGGTATTGATGTAATAGTATTTACCGCAGGAATAGGTGAAAACGCTTCATTAACTAGAAGAGAAAGCTTAAAAGGATTAGAATTCTTAGGATTTGAACTTGATAATGAAAGAAATGAAACAAGAGGAGAAATTCAAGAAATATCTACAGATGATTCAAGAGTTAAGGTTTATGTAATTCCTACTAACGAAGAATTAATGATTGCTAGAGATACAGTTAAATTAGTAGAAAATATTAAATAGTAAAGTAAAATATCCTCAGCGTGAATGCTGAGGATATTTTTGCTTTGTAAAAGTGCAGAACTTAATTAGAGGATTCTGTAAGGCTACTAAAATTTGAGTTATTATTATCACACCAAGCATTAGCAAATCCGCTACAACGAAAAACTTTGTTATAGTCTCCCCAAAAGCTACTTTGAGAAAACCCTCCACCACCGAATATTAAAAATATTGCTAGTACAGCAATCCAAGAATTTCCGAAGTCTAATGCACTATTACCATTGCACGAATTACAGGAGTTATTATTACAACAACTTCTTGACATGTATATCATCTCCTATCATTAGATTTTATACTATATAGTATTTAAAAAAGGTGATTTTGTTTAAATTATCTATATTATTTAAAAGTATTACAGCTTAATAATTAATAAAATGTTAAAATTACTGTATAAATGGACTGAAAAATATATTTATCTACCTAAATGGTGTATAATATCATTTAAATAAACTTAAGAATGTTAAGGGAGGATTATGAAACTTTGAAAAATTTTATTGGAGAAAAGTTTAAAGAGTATTGGGGATTAGTTACATATACAATTATTCTGGCTTATGTAATTTTTAATTTTAAAAATATTATTTCAGGTGGGAAAAATATAATAGGAATAATTTCACCGTTTATTATTGGGATAGCTATAGCATTTATATTAAATCTAGTTATGAGAATTTTTGAAGAGAGAGTATTTAAGTTTTTAGATAGTAGAAAGTATATAAAGTATTCTAGTCTTAAAAGACCATTATCAGTAGCTTTAACCTTTATAACTGTAGTTGCTGTAATTTGCGGATTAATAATCTTTATAATTCCACAGCTGATTGATAGTGTGTCTACTTTAACTGATACAGTACCTGGATATATAAAATCTTTTGAAGCTTTAATAGATAAATATGTAAGTAACACAGAAATCTTAAGTACACTATGGAATAACTTTTTATCAGCTTGGAAGGAAGTACTTCAATTTACAGGACAAATAGTTGTATCATCTTTATCGGGGGTAGTTAATATTACAGTAGGCTTTACTAGTGGATTAGTTAATTTTATACTTTCTTTAATTTTTTCAATTTATATGTTACTAAATAAAGAAAGATTACAATTAGGTATGAAAAAAGTTTTATATGCATTTAGTAAGAAGAATTATGCAGATAAGGTGATGTATTTAGGAAGAGTAGCAAATGAATCTTTTTCTAGCTATATTGGTGGTCAATTTATAGAAGCTATTATTATAGGTGTACTATGCTTTATAGGAATGATTATATTAAATATGCCATATGCATTACTTATTAGTGTATTAGTAGCTGTAACGGCATTAATACCAATATTCGGAGCCTTTATAGGAACTATACCGTCTGCTTTTATAATTTTAATAATAGATCCAATGAAAGCACTTTGGTTTGTAATATTTATAATTGTACTTCAACAAATTGAAGGTAATTTAATTTATCCAAGAGTAGTTGGAAGTTCAGTAGGATTACCACCTATATGGGTAATGTTAGCTATGCTTATTGGAGGTAATACCTTTGGTCTTTTAGGAATGTTATTAGGTATACCAACTTTCTCAGTAATATATAAGGTATCTAAAGAGTTTATAAATAAAAGATTAAATAATAAAAATATAATAGTGAATTAAAAGATGGAAGTTTTCATAATTATTAGGCTATTGCAGAAATTAATTGGATGCAATAGTCTTTTTTTAGATTTAAATTTAAGTTTTTTATTAAAGGTTTACGTTTTTTATATTTGCTAGGTAAGGTATTGTTGTCATAATATAACATAATTTAATTAGAATAAATAAAGCAATTTGACAAACTATAAATAGAGAGAGGAGGAGGTGTAGCTTGTTAAAAAAAATTATTTGTAATACTATTATATTTTTTATGCTTATTACATTAACAGCCAATGCTACTACTATAATTGCTGTAATTGGTGAAAATAAAATAATGCTCGCAGCGGATACTAGACTTACAATTACAAAGAAGAATGGGGAAAAGATTCATGATGATACAGGAAAAAAACTATTTAAATTAAAGAATGGTGTAGGTGTAGCTTTTGCTGGAGATACAAATTCTATAAAAACTCTAAGAAGCGGTAAAGATATAATAACTAAATCAGTAAGTACAATAATAAATGATCTTAATAATTTAAGCTGTATTGAAGAACTTACAGTAGCAGATACTGCAGAGTTAATTGCAGAAAAATATGTTAATCTTTTAATAGATTATACAGGAGATATATTAGTAGTAGGTTTTGATAATGATGAGCCTGTTATTTATGGAATTAAGGCTGTAAAAGGTAGAGCTATATGGCAAGGGATTTCAGGAAAAGGAAGTTTTTGGGCTATTGGTTCAGGTAGTGAAATGATGGTAAATAAATTAAGAGAAAATGTTGGATGCGAAGAAGATAATAATATGGATTTATGTATGGATCACTTGAAAAATCTTAAAGATAGAGAGATATTATCTATAGTTAAAGAATCTTTGCAAGAAGTAATCGATGATTATGAAGAAAATTATAGAGAAGAGGAACGTAGTACAGGAGGAAAGGTTGAGACCCTTATAATTAAGCCTTAAATATTAATTAAAAGTTGATAAAAATATCTATCAGTTTGGATAGATATTTTTATTTTGATATTTATTATCAAATATGATAGAATTTCAATTAATATTTAATAAATTTAAGGTTGAGGTGAAATTATGTCTTTTGAGATACTTGATAAAAATAGTGATTTAGATAACGATGCAAGAAGTTGTGTGATTTTATGTAATTTTAATGGAAAAGAACTTAAAGCAGTTAAGAATTATGCTAGTATTTTAGGGGTAAGAGATCAGATATGTTTATATTCAAAAAATGGAAATAGTATAATTAAAGATATATTAGAAGATAAAATAGATTCTAATTGTGAAGAAGGCAGAAAAGAGAAAGCTATAATATTTAATAATATATCGAATATGAAAATTAATATGTTTATAGATAATTTAAAGAAAATAAGAATAAATAATGTTCTTAAAGCGATAGTAACAGAGACATCAATAAATTGGACTTTAAATGAAGTAATAGTTAACCTTTTAAATGAAAGAGCTGCTATAAATAATGGAGATTTTTCAGATTTACATAAAAAATAATTATTTAGTTAAAGAAGTAATAAAACGATTATTACTTCTTTTTTATTTTGTTTATTGAATAAAATGGTAATAAAAGGTAAAATCATCTTATAAGACAAGTTTTGAGATTAATAATTTAATAATATATTAATATTTGTTAAGTAAAGAAAATATGCGGATAATAATAGAGTGAGAAGTTTATAGGAGGATAGAGTATATGAATTCTCTTTATCTAAAAAATATACAGGATTCAGTTATAAGATATGCTAAAGTTATTTCTAATATATTAAAAATTGATGTTGAGATAGTAGATAAAAGTTTAAATAGAATAGCTGGAACAGGGATTTTTGAAGATAGAATAAATGAAAATATAAAGAGAAGTGGTTTTGTATATAAAGAGACTATAAACAAAAAAAGAATTCATCTTATAGAAAATCCAGGAGAACATATACTTTGTAAAAAGTGTCCAGAAAAAGATAATTGTTTAGAGAAGATGGAGGTAAGTTTCCCAATAATATATGAAGAAAAAGTTATTGGAGTAATAGGGGTAGTATGTAGTACGGTAGAACAAAAAAGTAGACTGTTAAATGATTTAGGTACAATAATATCATTTATAGAACAAATATCAGAACTTATATCAGCGAAAGTATCTGAATATACTAAGGATATGCTTCAAATAAAGAGTTTAGATTTTTTTAAAGAGATAGTTAATTCTGTGAATGATGGGGTTATAGTTGTAAATTCTAATAATTCAATTAGTAGTATTAATAAAAAAGGTGCGAGTGAATTAAAATTGCAATCATCGGTAATAAATAAACGAATATCTATTGATGAAACTGATGATAAGTTTAATGATAATAATGTTTATCAAATAAAAATAGACGATATAAAATATGAGGTAGTTGGTAGATTAATCCAAGGATCATTAGATATAGATGAGTACAGTAAAATATTAATATTTAATAAACTTGTGAATATAAAAGAAGAAGCTGTAACTTTAACTTATGGTAATAATAAAACAGATATATCATGTATTGTTGGTGAATCTGATGCTATGAAGTCATTAAAGAAAAAAATTAAAAGCATAAGTAATTTAAAGTCAACAGTATTGATAACAGGGGAAAGTGGGACAGGCAAAGAACTAGTAGCTAGAGCGATACATGCAGAGGGAGAACGAAGAAATAAACCTTTTATAGCTATTAATTGTGGTGCAATACCAGAATCTTTATTAGAAAGTGAATTATTTGGATATGTAAAAGGTGCTTTTTCTGGAGCGAATGTAAATGGGCGTATAGGAAAATTTGAATTAGCTAATAGAGGAGTTATATTTTTAGACGAAATCGGAGATATGCCTCTATTTTTGCAAGTTAAGTTATTGAGAGTACTTCAAGAAAAAACAGTAGTAAGGGTTGGATCTAATAAACTTACATCACTAGATATTAGAATTGTTGCAGCAACGAATAAAGATTTAAAAGAGCTTGTTAGGAAAGGGAAATTTAGAGAGGATCTCTATTATAGATTGAATGTAATACCAATAGAAGTTCCAGCTTTAAGAGAACGAGGAAAGGATTTGGCTTTATTAGTAAATGTTTTAGTGGATAAATATAATAATCTACTTAATAAGTCTGTAAACAAAATTGATGATGAAGTATCAGAAATGTTTCGTAAATATAAGTGGCAAGGAAATGTGAGAGAGTTAGAGAATGTTGTTGAGTTTATGGTAAGCATTTCAGATGAAAGAGGTATTATAGATAAATCTATGTTGCCAGAATCTTTTATAGAAAATTATAAGGAGTTATTAAATGATAGTATAGATAGAAGTATAAATATTAAAGAAATAATACCATTAAAAGAGATTGAAAAGTTATATATAAAAAAAGCTATAGAGAAATATGGAAATACTACAGAAGGTAAAAAAATTGCAGCAAAAAAATTGGGAATTGGAATAGCTACGCTATATAGAAAAATGGATGGCTTAGAATAATTATCAAAATGATAAAATACTAACAAAGATATGAAAATTAAAGGATTAAGACAGATTATCAAAATGATAAGTAGTTATCATTTTGATAATTTTTTTAAATTTCAATATAAATAATTCTAGATAGAGGCTTTAAAAAACGTGAATAAATGGTGAAAAAAATTAAATTTTTATTTTTATATTTGGCATGAGTTTTGCTTTATTAATAATTGTAATAATAGAGATGAGCATAATTGATCTTTTAAAAAGTGAATATTAATTAGAGATGAAAAAATAGGAAAATTAGGATTATTAGTAATAAAGTGACCTAAAAAAGGGCAGACTATCCCTATGAGGATAATAAAATGTAAAATATTAGGTTGTTAAAGAGCTAACTAGCTCGTTTAAGCTTGCTTAGAGAACAAATCTTATCTTCCTTTTTATTAACA